>NZ_JAHVOC010000010.1:0-189238 GCF_025696525.1 Bacillus sp. XT-2 | reverse complement strand
CTTAACAGCATTAATCGAACCACGACCGCCATCGTAGAACGCACTGTCAAAGAATACATTTATTATTATAACAACATTCGTATTCAAACGAAACTAAACAGCCAATCACCGATAAGCTATCGGCAATTGGCTGTATAAAAGGTGTTTTGATCCCTGTCTCAAAAACGGGGGTCAGTCCCCAAAGCGGGGCTCTTTTTTTATAGGATCAGCGTGCCGGCTGCTGTTCGGCAGGGCGCTGAGGTTTCTTTAATGTAAAGGATAGAAGTAAGCCGGCAAGCGCGATGCAGGCTGCCACGATAAAAGCGGCGTTCATGCCGTGCAGAGCGGCGTGTTTTACATTTGTGGTTCCTGCATGTGCCGCCTGGTTGCTCATCACGGATACCAGGAGAGCAGTTCCGATGGAGCCGCCGACTTGGCGAACCGTATTGTTCATCGCTGTTCCGTGCGGAATCAGGTGGCGCGGCAGCGCATTGATTCCGGCTGTTGTCACAGGCATCATAATCATCGCTGTCCCTAAGAGACGAACGGTATATAAAACGACAATCCAAGCCAGTGACGTATGGTCAGTCAGCTGCATAAACGGAAGTGATGTCAGGAAGATGATACAGAAACCTGCAATCGCCAGGCCTCTTCCGCCGACACGGTCAAAAATTCTTCCGATAATCGGTGACATGAAGCCCATTACAATGGCTCCCGGAAGAAGCATAAGCCCTGTATCAAAGGCTGTGACGTCTCTGACGTTTTGTGTATACAGCGGCAGAATTGTTTCTGTACCAATTAATAATGCAAAGACAAGGGTTCCCAGCAGGGTTGTTAAGCTGAAGATACCAAACGTAAATACGCGGAATTCCAGCATCGGTTTTTCAAGCTTCATCTGTCTTGTAATAAATAAGAGCAGCGCGATCACGCCCACTAGCAGTGAAATCAGAACCGTTGAGCTGGTCCATCCGTAAGAGCCGACGCTTGAGAAGCCATAGAGCAGCCCGCCAAATCCAAGTGTCGACAGGATAACTGATAAAATATCAATCTGTGTTTTTCTTAATGTCGTCACGTTTTTCATAAGAATGATAGCGAGAAGCAAATCGATCACGGCAAACGGAAGAATGATATAAAACAATGATCTCCATGAGAAAGCTTCTACTGCCCATCCTGAAAGAGTCGGTCCGATCGCAGGCGCGAAGGAGATGACCAATCCGACCATACCCATAGCCTGGCCGCGCTTTTCAATCGGAAAGATCGTTAAAAATACTGTCTGCATGAGCGGCATCATAATGCCGGCTCCGGCTGCCTGAATGATACGGGCCGCCAGCAGAACCGGAAAGTTCGGGGCAAACGTGCCGACGATTGTTCCGGCAGTGAAAATACTCATCGCCGTAATGAGAAGCGTACGGCTCGTGAATTTTTCAATTAAAAACGCAGTAATCGGAATTAAAATACCGTTCGTTAACATAAATGAAGTCGTCAGCCATTGGGCTTGGTTTGCATCTATATGAAAATCCCTCATGATATGGGGGAGAGCGGTAATTAACAGTGTCTGGTTCAAAATGGCGACAAACGCCCCGGCTAACAAAATGCCGACAATGACAGAACGGTTAAACGGTTTTTTTTCAATACTTGTGTCCAATAAGATCCCTTCTTTTCTTTAAGTAATTAGCAGTGTTTTTAACATAGAAATTTGCTGTGTTAAAACACCGGTTTGTTCCAGATAGCCAATCAGTGATTTCAGTAAAAAGGCGCGGGGCTCTTCCTTTTTTGCTTCCTCTTCCAGCATGGCTGCAGCGGATGTCAGCTCATCGATATCATAATCCGCGGCGGGCAGGGAAGAGATGCCTTTATGTAATTCTTTCAGGCTTTCTGATAACAGGAGTGATTTATCCTTTGGCTGGTAGGAGGACGCCGATTGGATATAAAGCTCGATGGTCTCAGGCGGAATCAGGGACTGCCGTGTTTCTCTGTTTTTGACAATCTGATTGAGGGTGCTGATGATAAACGCTGCGATCGGGTCAAGCTCAAGCGGTTTTTCCTCTATTTTGATCAGCATTAAAAACTCACGCATCATGCCGTGAAGAATGATCACTAAATCCCATACAAACGGGAGAATGGTTTCTCCATACGCCTGGATCAGCGAATCGCGGTGCCAGCAGATAATCGTTGATCTGGTCTGATGGATATGCTGTTTTACACGGTCATTGTGCAGCTTGGGGTTTCCGTAGGTCAGCATATTAAAAAACTGCTGATTCCGCCTGAATCCTTCCAGCTCCATTTTGACCTTTTGAATCAAACGCTCCTCCGGTGTCAGTGCGGTATTTTCCTGCAGTCTTGATGCCGCGGCCACCATTTGCTTCTGGTTAAACGTCAGCAGCTCCAAAAGCAAATCTTCCTTCGATTGAAACAGCTTATATATCGAAGCTTTTGATATCTTACATTCTTCTGCGATTGCCTGCATGGAAACCGACGTAAAATCCTTTTCAGAAAAAAGCTTCCGCGCGGCTAACAAGATTTCTGTTTTTTTATCAAGCATCTCATGGCTTCCTTCTTTCTTGAACAATAGAAAACCCATTGGTTCACAGAAAACCAATGAGTAACATTGATAAAATTTTACCAAATAAACAAAATGAAAGTCAATGGATTTTATCCGGACAAATAAAAAGGCCTGCCGGAATTCCGACAGGCCGGGTTAGGCTTATTTTTCAACTTTAAACCCTTGTTTTTCGAGCATTTCACGAATATGCGGATAGTACAGGCGCTCATAGTATGAGGCGATGCCTTGTGACCAGTTTCGTGTTTCTTTTCCGTTGGTCCGGTTTTTCATGTATTCGGCCATTTGTTCATCATATGACTGAATGTGTGATGTCAGCTCGTCCTGCTGCAAATACGTTTCTTTATGATAAACCGCTGCCTTTGGAAGACGAGGTTTTTTCGCTGAACGATCAGCAGGATGGCCGATGACAAGACCTGATACAGGGAACACGTATTTCGGAAGCTGAAGCAGCTCGATCAATTCATTTGGGTTTCCCCGAACCGCGCCGATCGGAACAGTGCCAAGACCGAGTGATTCAGCTGCCGCTGTCGCCGTGCCAAGTGCGATGCCGGCATCTACAGCGCCGACAAGAACGGATTCTAGCCCGTTTGTGATTTCCATGTTGAAGTCATGCAGATCTTCAAGCGCAATTTTTGCCCGGTTGAAGTCTGCGCAGAAAAGCAAGAAAACTGGAGCTTGGTCAATCCAAGGCTGTCCGCCCGCCAGTTCGGAGATTTTCTTTTTCCGCTCTTTATCCTGAATCGCGATGACAGTCACTTGCTGCCCGTTGATAGAAGTAGGGGCTGATTGCACCGCTTGTATAATGTGGTCTAGCTGCTCTTCTGACACCGGCTCGTCCGTATAGCTGCGGATGGAGCGGTGATCTGTTAATGATTTGATTACTTCGTTCATGTGAGACATCCTTTCCTTACTCGCTGAGCTCTGTGCGTACAACATCAAGAGGAGCGCTCAGCAGTTCTTTGGCATTTGCTACAAATGCTTGGAAATGCGCAGTGTCATTGTGTGATTTCATCGCCGCTTCATCTTTCCATTGTTCAAGCATCACGAATGTATTTTCTTCGCCTACTTTTTCAAAAAGGTCGTATTGGGCGTTGCCTTCCTCGGCTCTTGAATGTTGAACGAGCGATTGTGCCTCGCTCAAGAATTCTTCGCGTTTTTCGGGTTTTACTTTCATATAAGCTTGTAATACGATCATGTAAATCTCCTCCATTTGTCTTTAAAATTTATTGTTCGAATTTGATCGAACTAAATGTACCATGTAATCAAAATCAGGTAAAGGAAAAACCCTCAAATAGTAAAATTGTCATTCTAATTGTTGTGTGATACATTTGTGTCATGAACATTCCAAACCATCCAGAAACAGAAACATTGCAGCTGACAAAGGTTCTTCACGCACTGAGTGATCCGCTACGTTTAGAGCTGGTGAAGCAATTGGCCGAAGCAAAAGAGAAAACGTGCAGCACCTGTGCTGATGTACAGGTTGCAAAGTCGACCTTGTCCCACCATTTTAAAGTATTAAGAGAATCGGGCATCGCTCAAGTACGCATAGAAGGAAAGCGCCGTTATTATTCGCTTCGCACAGAAGATCTTGAAAGGGCATTTCCGGGCCTGCTTGAAGCAGTGCTGAACGTGGACCAGGAGCGCTGGTAAATCAATCCCCTGAACAGGGGATTTTTTTATGTTCCATAAACAGCGCGGCGAAGTCTTTGCACACCTTCCTGAATGTCCTCTTCCCTCAGCCGTGCAAAGCCGATAATAAGCGCGGGTTTGTCCGGCTGCGGACGGCTTTCTTTTAAGCGAAACCGGCTCATCCCGAAGATTTCAAGCTGTTGGGCGGCGGCATGCGCGAGGATCTCTTGTTCTGTGCGGCAGGTGTAAAATTCAGTGACGAAATGCAGTCCCGCATTTGCCCCTTTTACTGTAATCTCCCCTCCAAACTCTGATTCTAATGCGCGGATGAGGCGTTCTCTCTTTTCTTTATAATGCTGCTTCATTTTTTTTATATGCTTCTGATATTCTCCGGACTCGATAAATTCCTGCAGGGCGAGCTGGGTGAGCGACGAGCATGTCTGCAGGTCATAGCCCCGCTTTTTGTATACCCGTAACAGCTTCGGCGGCAGCACCATGTAGCTGACCCGCAATCCGGGGAGAAGTGATTTTGAAAATGTGCCCATATAGATGATGTTTTGAAAGCGGTCAAGGCTTTGGAGCGCCGGGATACTGTCTACATCATATTTAAATTCGCTGTCATAATCATCCTCAATAATATAGCGGCTCGGCTGCTCCGCTGCCCAGTTCAGCAGCTGAATTCTCCGGGACACAGGCATAATTGTCCCGGCCGGGAATTGATGCGAAGGGGTAGTGATTAATACATCAGGCTTCTGTCTGATGATTTCAGAAATGGATATCCCTTTTTCATCAAGCATAATCGTCTTCACCTGTTTTCCGGCATGTTGCAAAAGCTGGTACATTCGCCTGTAGCCAGGCTCCTCCATCGCATACACCGCGTCCTGAGGCAAAAGCTCAGTCAGCAGCTGCATCAGCACCTGGGTGCCCGCCCCGATGACGATTTGTTCCGGCCGGCATTTCACACCCCGCGTCAGAGAGATGAGCCTTGTAATGGCGGCTCTTACCTCATATATGCCTTGCGGATGAGACATGTCGCCGAGCGTGCGGTGTGAGCGGGCAGCCGCTTTTTGCTCACAGCGAAACCAGCTTTTCATTGGAAAATGATCTGTATCGGCACTCATATGTGAAAAAGATATCCAATCGCTTTGATCGATATGAACCTCTTTCAGATCATCCGGCAGTGAAGATGAGGGCTGTTCCTCAGAGGGAAATGTGTCCAGCTGTTCGACGAAAAAACCCTTTCTTTCTTCAGCGTACAAATACCCTTCGGCGAGCAGCTGCTGATAGGCTGAATTCACAGAGTTTACGCTGACCTTCAGCTTTTCAGCCAGCTCTCGTTTGGAGGGAACCTTCGAGTGGGGCAGCAGATTATGGCTGAGGATTTCGTTTTTCAGCTTTTGATAAATCTGCTGATAGATATAATCTGCTTTTTCTGAGCGATCGAGAGTGATTGTGATGTCCATTGCGGTGTCTCCTTCTGGTACCATCAAAAAGTTATAATTGGTACTTTTCATCATACCAAAAAGAAGTCAGAATGGTAAGAAAATAATGACAGTGGGGGAATTCACATGAGTCAAACAACGGCATCAACTTTCACTACAGCAGAGTGGCAGCAAAAACGGGACCAATTTGTCTCAAAAGGTGTGAGCAACGGAAACCGCAGCCTGGCGGTAAAAGGAGAGGGAGCAGAGCTGTATGATTTGGACGGCCGGAGATTTATTGATTTTGCGGGCGCTATTGGAACTTTAAACGTCGGACACTCGCATCCGAAGGTGGTAGAAGCTGTGAAGCGGCAGGCGGAGGAGCTGATCCATCCGGGCTTTAACGTCATGATGTATCCGTCTTATATTGAATTAGCTGAAAAGCTTTGCGGCATTGCGCCTGGCACTCATGAGAAAAAAGCGATTTTCCTCAATTCCGGAGCGGAAGCGGTGGAAAACGCTGTGAAAATCGCCAGAAAGTATACCAAGCGCCAAGGCGTTGTCTCGTTTACACGCGGGTTCCACGGACGCACGAATATGACAATGAGCATGACAAGCAAGGTAAAGCCGTACAAATTCGGTTTCGGCCCATTTGCATCAGAGGTATACCAGGCGCCGTTTCCGTATTATTATCAGAAGCCTGCCGGACTGAGTGATGATGCATATGACGATATGGTCATTCAAGCGTTCAATGACTTCTTTATCGCAGCAGTTGCTCCTGAAACGGTAGCGTGTGTTGTGATGGAGCCGGTGCAGGGAGAAGGCGGATTCATTATTCCTTCTAAACGGTTTGTGCAGCACGTCGCTTCCTTCTGTAAAGAACACGGCATCGTCTTTGTAGCCGATGAAATTCAAACCGGATTTGCCAGAACGGGCACTTATTTCGCGATCGAGCACTTTGATGTCGTGCCAGACCTGATCACGGTTTCGAAATCTCTTGCGGCTGGGCTGCCGTTAAGCGGTGTGATCGGACGCGCGGAAATGCTTGATGCGGCGGCGCCCGGAGAGCTCGGCGGCACGTATGCGGGAAGTCCGCTTGGGTGCGCGGCGGCATTGGCTGTTTTGGACATTATTGAAGAAGAAGGCCTGAATGAACGTTCTGAGGAAATCGGCAGGATCATTGAAGAAAAAGCGCTTGAATGGAAAACAGAATACCCGTTTATCGGTGACATCCGCAGACTTGGGGCGATGGCAGCAATCGAGATCGTGAAAGACCCTGAAACACGTGAACCTGATAAAGCGAAAGCGGCAGCCATCGCAGCGTACGCGAATCAAAACGGATTGCTGCTGCTGACAGCCGGAATCAACGGCAATATCATCCGCTTCCTGACGCCGCTGGTTATTTCAGATGACCTTCTGAATGAAGGGCTCCACATTGTGGAAGCAGGTCTGCGAGCTTAATCATTGGAAAGACCGCACACGGGTCTGCTATCATTTTAAGTAAATCCAAGAATAGAAAGGAATGTTCAATATGCCAGATCAATTAACGGTCTACAACCCGGCTACAGGCGAGGCGATCAAAACGATTCCTCAGCAATCAGCCAAGGAAGTAGAAGAAGCCATTGAACGTTCACATCAAGCGTTTAAATCATGGTCTAAAACATCAGCGAACGAAAGAGCGTCTCTTTTGAAAAAGTGGTATGAGCTAATCGTTGAACATAAAGAAGAACTTGCAGATTTAATTACGAAGGAAAACGGAAAACCGTACCAGGAAGCTGTCGGAGAGGTGCTGTACGGCGCCGGTTATATCGAATGGTTCGCAGAGGAAGCGAAGCGTGTATACGGAAGAACCGTTCCGGCTCCGACAACCGGAAAACGAATTGTCGTGACGCGCCAGGCAGTCGGCCCAGTTGCCGCGATTACGCCTTGGAATTTCCCAAATGCGATGATTACACGTAAAGCGGCGCCTGCTCTTGCTGCCGGCTGTACGTTTATTATCAAGCCGGCGCCTGATACACCGCTGTCAGCCTATGAACTTGCACGCCTCGCATACGAAGCAGGTATTCCAAAAGACGTGCTTCAGGTTGTCATCGGTGATGGCGAGGAGATCGGAAATGTTTTTACAAGCAGTTCGAAAATCCGCAAAATCACCTTTACAGGATCAACACCTGTAGGGAAAATCCTGATGAAAAACAGCGCCGATACTGTGAAACACGTATCCATGGAGCTCGGCGGACATGCCCCGCTGATTGTGGATGAAGATGCAAACATTGATCTTGCTGTTGAACAGGCAATGGTGTCTAAATACCGAAACGCGGGTCAGACTTGCGTATGCGCCAACCGGCTCATCGTCCATGAATCCATCAAAGATGAATTTGCTGCGAAACTGAGCGAGCAAGTATCGAAGCTGAAGGTAGGAAACGGACTTGAGGAAGGCGTAAACGTCGGTCCGATTATCAACAAAAGGGGCTTTGAAAAAATCGTCAGCCAAATTGATGATGCGGTTGAAAAAGGAGCGAAGGTTGTCGCTGGGGGCACTTATGAACGAAACGATGATAAAGGCTGCTACTTTGTCAATCCGACAGTGCTCGCTGACGTCGATACGTCCATGAATATCATGCACGAGGAAACATTCGGCCCTGTTGCGCCAATCGTCACTTTTACAGATATTGATGAAGCAATTGAGCTTGCCAACGATACACCGTACGGCTTGGCTGCTTACTTCTTCACAGAAAATTACCGCCGCGGCATTTATATTTCCGAGAACCTTGAGTACGGAATTATCGGCTGGAATGACGGAGGACCGTCCGCAGTTCAAGCTCCTTTCGGCGGAATGAAAGAAAGCGGAATCGGCCGTGAAGGCGGTTCAGAAGGTATCGAACCATACCTTGAAACAAAATATATGTCCATCGGTTTATAAACGAAACGATATGCTCCTGAAGAGCTGCCGGAAGATCCGGCAGCTCTTTTTTTGTTTCAGCGAATAAACACATCAATTCCAGCCAAAATAACAGCAAATACATTTTGAAAGAAGGTTCCCCAACAATGGATTTATTTTTGGCTCTTCTCCCGGCTTTGTTTTGGGGGAGCATTGTTCTCTTCAATGTTAAATTAGGCGGCGGGCCGTACAGCCAAACACTGGGAACGACGATCGGGGCGTTAATTGTTTCTATCGTTATTTATTTGTTTGTCCAACCCGTCTTGTCCATGCGCATTTTTATCGTTGGAATTATATCCGGCTTATTTTGGTCACTTGGGCAGAGCAACCAGCTCAAAAGCATTCAGTTAATGGGTGTGTCCAAAACGATGCCTATTTCCACAGGGATGCAGCTTGTTTCTACCTCATTGTTCGGCGTCATCGTTTTCCGAGAGTGGTCTACACCGATTTCGATTACACTTGGAATCCTCGCTCTTATCTTTATTATTGTCGGTATCGTTCTTACGTCATTAGAAGATAAGAAAGACAAAAAAGATGGAGAGCCGAGCAACTTAAAAAAGGGCATTTTAATCCTTCTGGTCTCGACATTGGGTTATTTGATTTATGTCGTTGTCGCAAGATTATTTAATGTATCTGGATGGTCCGCCCTGTTGCCGCAGGCGATCGGGATGGTCATTGGAGGGGTCATTTTAACCTATAAGCACAAGCCCTTCAACAAGTATGCCATCCGAAATATTCTCCCGGGCTTAATCTGGGCAGGGGGAAATATGTTTTTGTTTATTTCTCAGCCGAAAGTCGGCGTTGCCACAAGCTTTTCTCTCTCTCAAATGGGAATTGTCATCTCGACGCTTGGCGGTATTTTCATCCTGCGTGAAAAGAAATCAAAACGCCAGCTGATTGCGATTGCGATCGGGATTGCACTGATTATTGCGGCTGCCGTATTTTTAGGAATCGCCAAAACGAATTCATAACAGTTAAGGAGGATGAATATGTATCCGGATTTAAAAGGAAAAGTCGTCGCTATCACAGGAGCTGCTTCAGGATTAGGAAAGGCAATGGCCATTCGCTTCGGCAAGGAGCAGGCGAAAGTGGTCATCAACTATTACAGTAATAAACAGGATCCAAACGAGGTAAAAGAAGAGGTCATCAAGGCGGGCGGTGAAGCCATTGTCGTCCAAGGAGACGTAACGAAAGAGGAAGATGTAAAAAACATCGTTCAAACAGCGATTAAAGAGTTCGGCACACTCGATATTATGATTAATAATGCCGGTCTTGAAAATCCCGTGCCGTCTCATGAAATGCCGCTCAAGGATTGGGAAAAAGTCATCAGCACGAACTTAACGGGCGCCTTTTTAGGATGCCGTGAAGCGATTAAATATTTTGTTGAAAACGATATAAAAGGAAATGTCATTAATATGTCGAGCGTACATGAAGTGATTCCGTGGCCATTATTTGTTCACTATGCGGCAAGTAAAGGCGGAATCAAGCTGATGACGGAAACATTGGCGCTGGAATATGCGCCGAAAGGCATTCGTGTCAACAATATCGGGCCAGGCGCGATCAACACGCCAATCAATGCTGAAAAATTTGCTGATCCTAAGCAGAGAGCAGATGTAGAAAGCATGATTCCGATGGGATATATCGGTGAACCGGAGGAAATTGCGGCAGTGGCAGCATGGCTTGCTTCGAAGGAAGCCAGCTACGTCACAGGCATTACGTTATTCGCGGACGGCGGTATGACACAATACCCTTCCTTCCAGGCAGGACGCGGATAAATCAAAAAAAAGCGACCCAGAACTCATCTGGATCGCTTTTTGTTTAGTCGCGCTTTTTCTTTACTAGAACTGCAACAGATAAAATAATGGCTGCCGCAGACAGCACAATCGCTGTGATATCAAGAGCCGATGAACCTGAGTCTGCAGAAGCAGAATCATCTTTCGTTTGAGTGGCGCCATGCTCATCTGTTACTTCTTTGGCTGCGGTGATTTTTGTAATGGCATGAGGCGTATCCGCATCTTCATCGCCTGTCCATTCAACTATGCTGCCATCTTTGTAATATTGATAGGCATCCCAAGCGGCTTCCTCCGCTTTATCAGGGTTTTTGGCAACAAAGGTAAATCGCTGGAACTGGCCTTCCTGAATGCCTCCGTCAGTGGCTTCCCACGTCACGGACACTGATTTGTCGTCGTGTTTGGCAGTAGACACCTTCCAGCCCGGAACCGGTTCGTATTGCTGGAACTCAACATTCTTTGGCATTTTTAAAACAACCTTTGTTGTCGGCTGATTTTTTTCGGAAGGAACCTTCATTGTGTAGGTCTCCCATGAGCCTGCGGCGGATTCAGCCGGTTTTACTGACACGTGCGCGCTGGCAGGCGCCGTAAAGAATAAAAGAGAGCCGATAACAGCTGGACATAGTGTGAATGCGATTTTTTTCAACAACTCAAACACTCCTTTAATTTGTCTTTGTAAACATGATATTGATTTCGTTAAAGTCGCCGGTCAGTCCGTGGACTTTGATCTTCCAGTTTCCCTTTTCATTAATGGACAGGTTTTCAGTCTGGAAGATGCCATCTGTTTTTTCCTTCAATTGAAACGTGCTTTTGTTTTTGCTGCCTGACAGTCCCGTTTTATAAACGGTCAAGGTGATTTGCTGAATGTTTTTTACTGGGTCTCTGTTATGATCGGTAACCCTGAGTTCAAACTCGTTTTTGCCGGGCTGGTTCGGGCTGATGCTGAGAGAAACATTTTGCCCGTTTTCAATCGCTTTCGTTTGATAAAACGGTTCGGGTGCAGGCTCAGGCGGACTTGGCAGACTTGTAAATACGGCAGCTGTGATCAGGACAGCGATGCCGATTGCCCATTCCGCTTTTAGCGTGCGGGTGATTTTGGACCCCTGCCGTTTTCTGGTGAGCAGAAAATGAATACTGCCCAGAATCAGCATCAAAACAAACAGTCCGCTTTTGACTAACAAGGCTTGGCCATACGCCGTATGGAACAGTGAATCCATTGACCGAATGATGAAAAATCCATTGAGCAAGCCCGAGAACAAAATGACACCGACTGCTGTGAGCGCCCATGGAGAGAACCGTTTCACCGTCTCCCAAGCAAGCGTTTTGTCCGGCTGTCTCCACTCCTGTGACAGCAGTAAAACGATGGCCGCTATTCCGCCGATCCAGATGGAGGCGGCCGATAAATGAAGGAAATCCATCAGGATACCGACTGTCTTTTCTTCAACAACAGCGGCATGTCCGGTAAACGCTTTGGCAAGCAGGAGACCGAAAAAGAAAATGAGCGGCGCCGTCCAATATGCGAAGGACGCAAAACGCTTTTTGCGTAACACTGGGATGGCAGACAGGACAAGCAGTACATACAGCACGGCCTGAATCATCCAAATTGTGCCTCCCGCAGTTTCAAACAGCGTCTCCTTCATGTACCCCGGCTGAAAGGCATTGCCCCAGCCGCCGCCTGCATTCGCTTTTGTCTGTATCGGAAGCTGAAGCAGGAGCGCCAGCCCCAGCACAGTGACTGAGATGACAAGCAAACGCTTCGTCCGTTTGGCGAGTTTTTTTCCGTCCCCTTTATACCAGAAGAGATGGAAGAAAACGGTCCCGATAAACAGAGAAAAGGCTGTATACAGAATGGCGCGGTCTGCTGCTGTTCCCGGATTCAGGGCTGAGCCTGATGTTTTCTGGCTGCTGAACCCTCCATCCGCTTTTCCGATGCTGAACGGGATGACGCCGGAAACAGGGTGCCCGTCTGCCGAAACGGCATTCCATTCCGCTCTGTATACGTCATGAGGCAGATTCATTTTCAGCTTCACGGTCATGATGTGATTGTTGTCTTTTTTGATTTCTGTTTTGTCCGTATCCACCCGGTCGCCGTCTGAATTATAGACTTTAATGTAGTGAAAGCCCTCTTCAACCGGTTCATTAAATTCAATTTCCACCTGTGCGGGAGCGCTTTTTAATTCACTGTTTTCTCCGGGCGAAGATTTGACAATATAGGCGTGAGCAAAGCTTGTTTTCGGCAGGAAAACAAGAAAAAGCAGAAGTATGATCCACCATCTGTTTCGTTGCATTACTCAGACACCACCTTCCGCTAATTATATTGTGTTATTTCTTGGTGCAGGTGCAGCGCTTTTTTCTGTCTCTCAGCATGTCTTCCAGCGCTTGATCGAAGGTGCGGACGGCTCCGCCAAAGCCTTTTTGAAAACGTTCAGCATGGTCAAGAGTCGCAAACGGTATGGCCTGCGGCTGGCAGCAGTGCAGATTTAATTCAGCGTTTACAACAAAATAAGCCGAAGAGGCACTGACCGTAGTTTGTAACAGAAAGTCTTTGCAAATCAAATGAGAAACCTCTTCCGTTTTATCTGCATACCGCAAAAACGCGCAATGTGCGCAGCACAGCTGTTCAATGTCTTGTGTCATCGTGATCAGCTGGACCGAATAAGCCTGATTGGCCGGCTTTAGGCAATAGCTGCACATGTGATCAGCCTGAGGCGCACGGACTGGGAGCGTGATGCCGCCGGCCGTTTTTATCACCTGGTTTGATTGGACAAGCTGATTCACATCTCTGTATACTGTCATTTCTGACACACCGAACCGCTGACTGATATCAGAAATTCTGAGCGCGCCTTCTTTTTTCAGCCACTCAAGTATGTGCTGCTGTCTATTAATCGGAAGCATTCATACATCCCCTTCAATAAGATCTTCTTAAGCGTAGAGGATTTCAAAGACCGAGACAAGTATGCTGATGATAAAAAATGTGAAAATGTGTTGAACAGTAACAAAACGAAACAGAAGGGTCTCTGGTATAATGGACATATGAATGGAGAGTGAAAATACCATATGAAAGAAACAGTATGCCCGAACTGCGGCAAACCTTTGACAGGCGACATGGTCAGATCGTCAAATGTCCCGTGCCAATTTCGCTGCGGACACTGCCGGGAACGGCTTTACGAATATAAAGTATCAGCCCCGATTATGATTGTGTCTTTGGCACTCATCGTGCTGCTTATTTATCTTTTGATGCTCCTTCGCAATGCGGCAGGCTCAATGATTCCGGCCGTTCAGCATGTGCCGATGGCAGTTTTTGCGCTTGTGTGCGCCTATCCTGTATTTATTGTGAGTGAACGGATGATCGCGAAGCATGTGATTCAAAACGGCAAGATTATTTATAGAGGAAAGAGAAAAGGCTCCTAAAACAGGAGCCTTTTTATTTTTAAAAAATTGTCACACCCATGTGCCAAAGTCCTCTTTACTTTCAATTGTGCACACACTGTAAGCGTTTTAATATAGAGTCAAAGGGAAGCATCATTCTCTGACATTATCATTCTTTTAGCGACAAACAAAACAGGGAGGGTTTATATATGCAGCAAGAACAGCAGCAAGGCGGCATGAAAGTGAAAGTTCAGCGCTTTGGCAGTTATTTGAGCGGAATGATCATGCCGAATATCGGCGCGTTTATCGCGTGGGGCATCATTACCGCTTTGTTTATTCCGGCGGGATGGTTTCCGAATGAGCAGCTGAATACGCTGGTCAGCCCGATGATTACGTATTTACTGCCGCTTTTGATAGCGTATACAGGCGGAAAAATGATTTACGACCACCGCGGCGGAGTCGTCGGTGCGACGGCGGCAATCGGGGTAATTGTCGGGTCGGATATTCCGATGTTTCTAGGCGCGATGATAATGGGGCCGCTGGGCGGATATCTCATTAAGCAAACTGATAAATTATTCAAGGACAAAGTAAAACAAGGCTTTGAGATGCTGATTAACAACTTTACGGCAGGAATTGTCGGCGCGGCTTTAACGATTCTCGCGTTTTATGCGATCGGCCCAGTCGTTCTGACGTTAAATAAATTACTGGCAGCCGGTGTAGAGGTCATTGTACACGCTAACTTACTGCCTGTTGCAAGCGTTTTCGTGGAACCGGCGAAGGTCTTGTTCCTAAATAACGCGATCAACCACGGTATCTTAAGCCCGATTGGAATCGAGCAGGCAGCCAATACCGGAAAGTCAATTCTGTTTTTAGTAGAAGCAAACCCTGGACCGGGGCTCGGCATTTTGCTCGCGTATATGTTCTTTGGAAAAGGATCTTCAAAATCAACGGCTCCTGGAGCGGCAATCATTCATTTCTTCGGGGGGATTCACGAAATTTACTTCCCGTACATTTTAATGAAGCCGGCATTGATTCTGGCAGCGATTGCAGGCGGAGCAAGCGGACTCCTAACGTTCTCTATCTTTAATGCCGGTCTAGTTGCAGCATCGTCACCAGGCAGCATTATCGCATTGATGGCCATGACGCCAAGAGGCGGATACTTCGGCGTGCTGGCAGGCGTATTGGTCGCTGCAGCCGTTTCGTTTATCGTGTCAGCTGTGATCCTGAAGTCTTCGAAAGCAGGCGAAGAAGACCTCGCAGCGGCAACAGAAAAAATGCAGTCCATGAAGGGGAAGAAAAGCCAGGCGGCGGCTGCTTTAGAAGCGGAACAAGCCAAAGGTGAAGAACCATCCGAGCTGTCTCCTGAAAGCGTCAATAACATTATTTTCGCATGTGACGCCGGAATGGGCTCGAGCGCGATGGGGGCTTCGATTTTAAGAAACAAAGTCAAAAAAGCTGACCTGGATATCAGCGTGACCAACACGGCGATTAACAATCTGCCGAGCGATGCGGATATTGTCATTACCCACAAAGACTTAACAGATCGAGCAAAGGCAAAGCTGCCAAATGCGACGCACATATCAGTGGAGAACTTCTTAAACAGTCCGAAATATGACGAGCTTATTGAAAAGCTAAAAAAGTAATCTCATAGAAAGAGAGTGATACTCATGCAAGTACTCGCAAAAGAAAACATCAAACTCAATCAAACGGTTGCAACAAAAGAAGAAGCGATCAGATTGGCGGGCCAAACGCTGATTGACAACGGCTACGTGACAGACGATTATATTGAAAAAATGTTTGAACGGGAAGAAACATCTTCTACCTTTATGGGGAATTTTATTGCCATCCCCCACGGCACAGAAGATGCCAAAAGCGAAGTGCTTCACTCAGGGATTTCGATCATTCAAATTCCTGGCGGAGTAGAGTATGGAGAAGGAAATACAGCCAAAGTCGTATTCGGCATTGCCGGAAAAAATAACGAGCATTTAGACATTTTGTCTAACATCGCCATCATCTGCTCAGAAGAAGAAAACATTGAACGCCTGATTTCTGCGAAAAGCGAAGAAGATTTGATCGCGATTTTCAACGAGGTGAACTAGCATGATTGCCTTACATTTCGGTGCGGGAAATATCGGGAGGGGCTTTATCGGTGCGCTGCTTCACCACTCCGGCTATGAAGTGGTGTTTGCGGATGTTAATGACACGATGGTCGGCCTCCTTAATGAAAAACGGGCATACACTGTTGAACTCGCAGAAGAAGGGCGTTCGTCAGAGGTGATCGGCCCGGTCAGCGCCATCAACAGCGGCAGCCAGCCGGAGGAGCTGTATCGGCTGATCAATGAGGCGGCGCTCATCACGACGGCTGTCGGCCCGAATGTATTAAAGCTGATTGCCCCGTCTATCGCAGAAGGCTTAAGACGAAGAAGCTCTGCCGACACACTGAATATCATTGCCTGTGAAAATATGATTGGCGGAAGCAGCTTCTTAAAAAAAGAAGTATACAGCCACTTAACAGAGGCGGAGCAGGAGGCTGTCGGCAACACTGTCGGATTCCCAAATTCCGCGGTTGACCGGATCGTGCCGATTCAGCATCATGAAGATCCGCTCAAAGTGTCGGTTGAGCCGTTCTTTGAATGGGTCATCGACGAATCAGGCTTTATAGGGGAAACACCGGCAATAAAAGGGGCGCTGTTTGTTGATGATTTAACGCCGTACATCGAACGAAAGCTGTTTACCGTTAATACCGGCCATGCTGTAACGGCCTATGTCGGCTATCAGCGCGGATTAAAAACGATAAAAGAAGCGATCGATCATCCGGAAATCCGCCGTGTTGTTCACTCAGCGCTGCTTGAAACCGGTGATTATCTCATCAAAACGTATCATTTTAAGCAATCAGAACACGAGCAATATATTAAAAAAATCATCGGCCGCTTTGAAAATGAATTTATCACCGACGATGTAACCCGTGTAGCGAGATCGCCGCTCAGAAAGCTTGGAGAAAATGACAGGCTTGTAGGTCCGGCGAAGAAAATCAAAGAGCCGAATGCGCTGGCAGAAGGCATTGCTGCGGCGCTGCGATTCGACTTTGCCGGTGATCCGGAAGCGGTCGAGCTGCAAGCGCTGATCGCGGAAAAAGGATACAGCGGAGTGCTTCACGAGGTGTGCGGTATTCCGTCTCATGAACCGCTGCATGCCATCGTTTTAAAAAAACTGAATCAATAACCGGACCCGTGACTATACGTCACGGGCTTTTTTTACCATCTCGCAATCTAGTATAATAGAAAACGCTTACGATAACAGGGGGAGGAGAATGACGATGAAACAATTCGAGATTGCGGCAATACCGGGAGACGGAGTAGGAAAAGAGGTTGTGACTGCTGCTGAGAAAGTGCTTCATACAGCAGCTGAGGTTCACGGAGGTTTGTCATTCTCATTTACGTCATTTCCATGGAGCTGTGACTATTATATGGAGCACGGCGAAATGATGCCTGAGAACGGAATACATACGCTCACTCAATTTGAAGCGGTTTTCTTGGGAGCGGTCGGAAATCCGAAACTGGTTCCCGACCATATTTCCTTATGGGGGCTGCTGCTGAAGATCCGGAGAGAGCTTGAGCTTTCCATTAATATGAGACCAGCCAAACAAATGGCCGGCATCACGTCGCCGCTGCGGCATCCGAACGATTTTGATCTAGTGGTGATTCGCGAGAACAGTGAAGGTGAATACAGTGAAATCGGCGGACGCATTCACAGGGGTGACGATGAAATCGCCATCCAGAATGCCGTGTTTACGAGAAAAGCGACAGAACGTGTCATGCGTTTTGCCTTCGAATTGGCGAAAAAACGGCGCGGCCATGTGACAAGCGCAACAAAGTCCAACGGAATTTATCACGCAATGCCGTTTTGGGATGAAGTCTTTCAGCAGACTGCTGCTGATTACAGCGAGATTGAAACGTCATCCCAGCATATTGATGCGTTGGCCGCTTTTTTTGTGACGCGTCCGGAAACGTTTGATGTCATTGTGGCGAGCAACCTGTTCGGTGATATTTTAACCGACATCAGCTCGAGCCTGATGGGAAGCATTGGCATTGCGCCGTCTGCGAACATTAACCCGTCCGGCAAGTACCCATCCATGTTCGAACCGGTTCATGGCTCAGCTCCGGATATTGCCGGCAAAGGCCTTGCCAACCCAATCGGCCAGATTTGGACAGCGAAGCTGATGCTTGACCATTTCGGAGAGGAAGAACTGGGGGCAAAGATCCTCAATGTGATGGAACGAGTCACGGCGGACGGCATTAAAACACGCGACATTGGCGGACAAAGCACGACGGAAGAGGTCACTGACGAAATTTGTGTGCGTTTAAGAAAACTTTGATAGAACAGAGCGGGGCAGACTTTCTGCCTCGTTTTTTATGATGGAAAGCGTTTTGAAGAAGATTGCCCTGTCAAAATAAACCGAATCAGGATTGGCAAAGCCGTGAAAAGCATCAAATTGATAAATCTCCAAATCGTGATGCTGTTTTTCCCGCAGTTTTTTGACGAGAAGAGCAACATCAAACGACGGTTCATATGAAGGGAAAAACAATAGAACCGGGCAGGAAGGAATGTGATCAAGGCAATCGCGTATCCGGGAACCGTAATAACATACAGCTCCGCTCACCTCAGGCATACTGCTGCATTTCCATGCGATCGTTGCACCTGCGCTGAACCCGATCACAAAAATGCGTCGTCCCGCGTTTTGCCTAATCAAGTTTTGAATGATGATTTCTCCTGTTTTCAGCCGTTCAAGTTTTGTAAACTGTTCGTATGCGGTTTTTTCCTCTTGCGGTCTGTAAACTTCATCATCACAGAGCAGGTTAGGTGTCATCACATCATATCCAGCCATTTTGATCAGGCGGGCGATTTTTTTCATATGGCTGTTTACACCGTATATTTCGTGTGCGAGAATGACGAGCGGTTTTTGGGGCATAACGGTCTCCTTTTGTATTTTTTCCATTATATCCTATCGTTCAGCTTTAGGCTGATATATAATGGTCAAAAAAAGGAGAAATAGAATGAACTTATTATCTTTGCCTCACCGCTACCCATTTTTATTGATTGACGGCGTGACGGAAAGCGAGCCCGGCAAGCATGCAGCTGCTTATAAGCTGGTAAGTGAGAACGACTGGTTTATCACTGACACGCAAACAGAAATGCCGTTTTCACTTGTGATTGAAGCACTTGCGCAAACCGCGGCTTTTACAGGAATTACAGATGAAAACAGCTTGGGCTTATTGTCTTCCGTGAAGAAAGCGGAAAAGCTGGGCGCGGCCATACCCGGTGACCGGCTTGATCTTACGTTTGAAGTCACGCGCAACCGGCGCGGGTTTGTGTTTGGACATGCCAAGGCGTCAGTGGGCGGGCAGCCTGTTGCTGAAGCGGAAATCGGCATCTATATTGAAAAATGAAAAAAACCCTTCACTACGATTTGTGAGGGGTTCTATTATTTCGTATCGTAATCCCGTTCGCTTTGTGAGTCATCTCGTTGCTGCCGCTTTTGTTTTTCATCATTCATGTTTTCCTTCAGCTCTTCATTCGGTATCGGATCGGTCAAGTCATTATGTTCGGGGTTTTCATTAGGGCGGTTCTGCTGTTTTCTCTCTTTCATGTTTTATCACCTCACCATTTGTTTTCCTCTAATGCCTCCACTTGAAACATGTGAAATGGCTGTTTTGTTCCGCTGGGTATAATGTATTAGAATAGAACCAGAACAACTAAAAGATAAAGAGAGGTACATATATGTCTGTTCAAAGAGAAGATGTGAATATCAAGCTGATTGCTATTGATATGGACGGAACACTGCTGAATGACGAGCAGCTGATTTCAGACGAAAACCGCAACGCGATTCGTGAGGCGGAGGATAAAGGCGTTTACGTGGTCATCAGTACGGGCCGGACGCTGATGACGTGCCGGGAGCTGGCTGAGTCGCTGAAGCTGTCGTCTTTTTTAATCACGGCTAACGGCAGCGAAATCTGGGACTCGAATTTTAATTTAGTGGAACGCAAGCTGCTCCACACGGATCACATCAAAATGATGTGGGATTTGCGGAATAAGCACAACACTAATTTCTGGGCTTCAACTGTTAACAAAGTGTGGAGAGGCGAGTTCCCGGAAAACATCACTGATCATGAATGGCTTAAATTCGGATTTGACATAGAGGATGACGACATCCGAAACGAAGTGCTGGCGGAGCTCAGAAAAAATAAAGAGCTCGAAATCACAAACTCAAGCCCGACAAACATCGAGGTCAACGCGCTCGGCATCAACAAAGCCGCAGCCCTTGCGAAGGTTTCTGAAAAACTCGGCTTTACGATGGAAAATGTCATGGCGATGGGCGACAGCCTGAATGATATCGCGATGATCAAAGAAGCCGGACTGGGCGTAGCGATGGGCAATGCCCAAGACGTCGTGAAGGAAACGGCTGATTGGATCACTGATACAAATATAGAAGATGGCGTCGCTAAAGCGATACGTCATTGGGTACTATAAGAAAAGAGTCCTGAGATAAGGACTCTTTTCTTTTTTTTTATCAGGGAGATTTTCTTCTAGGACCATGGTAGGTTTTCTAACAAAGTTATTTCACAAACTGATATGATTGAATATAATGAAATAAAGTTCAAAAATTCGGAATAGTTGTTCCGAATTTCGGAACAATAAAATACATAAAGCAATCGTTTGCTTGGCAGGAGGGATTCTGTGTTTCAAGTTGATTTAAATTGTGATTTAGGGGAAAGCTTCGGAGCCTATACGATAGGTCTTGATCAAGATATTTTAGAGTTTGTTACTTCAGCGAATGTCGCATGCGGATTTCATGCAGGGGATCCAAGTGTCATGCGGAAAACAGTTGCCCTTGCTGCTGAAAAAGGCGTGAAAATCGGCGCTCACCCGGGACTCCCGGATTTGCTCGGCTTCGGCCGCCGAAATATGGCGATTTCTCCAGAGGAAGCATATGATCTTGTGGTTTATCAAATTGGCGCCTTGTCAGGGTTTTTAAAAGCGGAAGGACTTCACATGCAGCACGTCAAGCCGCACGGCGCTTTGTACAATATGGCCGCAGTCGATCAGAAGCTATCGGACGCCATTGCAAAAGCTGTCTGCAAGGTAGATCCAGGACTGATTCTTTTCGGCCTTGCTGAGAGCGAGCTTGTAAAAGCGGGAGAACGGATCGGGCTTCAAACAGCAAGTGAAGTGTTCGCCGACAGAACATACCAAGCGGACGGGACGCTCACGCCGCGCTCCCAGCCGGACGCACTCATTGAAAGCGATGATGCCGCCGTCACTCAGGTGATCAAAATGGTGAAAGAAGGGACGGTCAAATCTCAGCAAGGACATGATGTGTCATTAAAAGCAGATACAGTTTGCATTCATGGAGATGGAGCCCACGCGCTGACGTTTGCGCAAAAAATACGAAAAGAGCTTAAAGCGGCCGGAATCGAAGTGACTGCTATTTCAGCGCAGGAGTAATCAGAAGGAGGAAAATAGATGGAGCAGCAGAAAAAAACAGCAGGGAAAAAAACGGGCAGCTGGTCATTGCTGATGGGGGCCGCCTTCTTAATGGCGACATCAGCAATCGGCCCGGGATTCCTGACACAAACCGCAACATTCACAAACACACTCGCAGCAAGCTTCGGTTTTGTTATTTTCATTTCTATTATTTTGGATATCTTCGCTCAAACCAACGTATGGCGCATCATTGCGGTCTCAGGAAAAAGGGGCCAGGAGATTGCGAATATGGTGCTTCCCGGACTGGGATATTTTATCGCCATTCTCGTCGTGCTTGGCGGACTTGCCTTTAATATCGGGAATATCGGAGGGGCTGGGCTCGGACTTCAAGTCTTGTTCGGTATTACACCAGAAACAGGCGCCTTAATCAGCGCCGTCATCGCCATTCTGATTTTTGTCATCAAGGAAGCAGGAAAAGCGATGGACCGTTTTACGCAAATCGCGGGTTTTGTCATGATTATTTTAACTGTCTTTGTTGCGGTCACCACAGCGCCGCCGGTCGGACAGGCTGTGGCTAACACGTTTGTCCCTGAACATATCAGTATATTTGCAATTGTCACATTAGTCGGCGGAACCGTCGGGGGATATATCACATTTGCCGGCGGACATCGTTTGCTTGATGCAGGGATTAAAGGCAAGGAATCCATCCCCCAGGTGACAAAAAGCTCAGTTATTGGCATTTTAATTACATCCATCATGCGGATCGCCCTTTTCTTAGCTGTGCTCGGCGTTGTTTCAAAAGGCCTGCACATTGATGAAAGTAACCCGGCGGCCTCTGTGTTCCAGCTGGCAGCGGGAAATGTCGGTTATAAAATTTTCGGATTGATAATGTGGTCAGCGGCCATTACGTCTGTTATCGGAGCCGCTTATACATCTGTTTCGTTTTTTAAAACCTTTTCTCCAAAAATTGAAAAGAATTCACGCGGCATTATTATCGGATTTATTGTCGTTTCTACATTAGCCTTCGTCACCATCGGACAGCCGGCAAAAATTCTCGTGCTTGTCGGATCTCTGAACGGTTTGATTCTGCCGATTGCGCTTGGAACGCTGCTTATTGCCGCATATAAGAAAAACATTGTCGGTGATTATAAGCATCCGCTTTGGCTGACAGGCTCAGGTGCGCTGGTTGTCATCGTCATGGCGATTATGGGCGTCTACACGTTATTTACACAACTTCCTCAATTGTGGAGCTGATAAGAGTGGATCATTTGAACAAGATGGCGCCAAGAGATGTGCGCGCGCTTATACGAGAGGGGAAAATAAACGGGCCGACCGCCGGAATGTCCGGCGGCTATGCTCAAGCGAACCTTGTGATTTTGAAAAAAGATCTGGCATTTGACTTTCTGCTGTTTTGCCAGCGGAATCCAAAACCCTGTCCGGTGCTGGATGTGACGGAATCCGGTTCGCCTGTGCCGTCGCTTGCAGCGCCAGATGCGGATATCAGAACGGATTTTCCAAAATACCGTGTATACAGGCACGGTGTTTTGACAGATGAGGTATCTGATATTACGCCATACTGGGAGGACGATTTTGTCGGCTTTCTGATCGGATGCAGTTTCTCTTTTGAACAAGCGCTGATCAATCATGGAATACCCGTCAGACATATCGACGAGGGGACGAACGTTCCAATGTACAAAACGAATATAGATTGTGTTCCGGCGGGGCCGTTTCATGGACAGATGGTTGTCAGTATGAGACCGGTTCCTGAACGGCTCGCTGTACGCGCCGCACAGGTGACCTCGCGTTTTCCGGCTGTGCACGGAGGACCGATTCATATCGGCAATCCAAAAGCGATCGGCATACAGGATTTGAGCAATCCAGATTTCGGAGATGCCGTTTCTGTTCGTGAAGGCGAGGTTCCTCTATTTTGGGCATGCGGGGTAACTCCGCAAGCTGTGGCTATGAATGTAAAACCTGAAATGGTCATCACACATGCGCCGGGGCATATGCTCATCACAGATATTCGAGACGAGTCGCTTGCGGTGCTGTAACCTCTCGTCCTCCTGATGAACGAGAAATAAACGAGGTGAGAAAGATGACTGAACGATTACAAATCGAACAGCTCGGTGATTCTGCAATGATGATCCGATTTGGAGAAGAAATAAGCGAGCAAGTAAACGGTCTTGTCCATGCCGCTGCCGCTTATATAGAAGAACAGCCGTTTCCGGGATTCATTGAATGTATCCCGGCTTTTACGAGTCTTACCGTATTTTATGATATGTATGAAGTGTATAAGCATTTGCCTCAAGGCATCAGCTCGCCTTTTGAGAAGGTGAAACGCGATGTTCATGAGCGGCTCGGAGAATTAACGGCTGATTATGAAAGCAGCCGCCGCATCGTTGAAATTCCCGTCTGCTATGGCGGTGAATTCGGGCCTGATTTAGAAGAGGTGGCGAAGATCAATCATCTCACACCCGAAGAGGTCATTGAGATTCATACAGGCGGTGAATATGTGGTGTATATGCTGGGCTTTGCACCGGGGTTTCCTTTCTTAGGCGGGATGTCCAAACGCATTGCAGCTCCAAGGAAATCATCGCCAAGACCATCGATTCCCGCCGGTTCAGTCGGAATTGCGGGACTGCAAACAGGCGTTTATCCGATTTCGACACCGGGCGGCTGGCAGCTGATCGGCAAAACACCGCTGGCTCTATTCCGGCCGCAGGAAAACCCGCCAACGTTATTAAGAGCAGGAGATATTGTTACATTTGTCCGCATCTCAGAGGATGACTATCACGCCTATAAGGAGGAGTCCAATTGAGCATGAAAGTGTTAAAGCCCGGACTGCTCACAACGGTTCAGGATATAGGCAGAACGGGGTATCAAAAATACGGCGTGCTGGCTAGCGGCGCCATGGACACGGTGTCGCTTCGAATCGCCAATCTGCTGATCGGAAACAGCGAAAAAGAAGCAGGCCTTGAAATTACGCTGATGGGTCCCGGCCCGTCGCTTTATGTGTCAGAACCAATGCTGATTGCCGTAACAGGAGCGGACTTTACCCTGCGTGTGAATGATGAGGAAGCGCCTCTTTGGAAACCTGTGCTCGTTAAGGGAAACAGCACGGTCACCTTCGGCCCCTGCAAACTCGGCAGCCGTGCTTATGTAGCGACAGCCGGCGGCTTCAATGTACCTGCTGTCATGGAAAGCAAAAGCACGTATGTCAGAGCGGGAATCGGCGGATTTCGCGGAAGAGCGCTTCAGAAGGAAGATGAACTGCCGATTGGTGAAATGTCATTTCTTTCGAAAACCATCGTTTCCCGCTTGAGCCAACACCTTGGCCAGCGAGGATTTGCAGCGCCGAACTGGTCAGTCAGCCGATACAGATTTCTGCCGTTAAAAAAGAATCCGGTGATCCGAGTGCTGGAAGGAAAACAATTCTCTTTTTTCACAGAAGAATCGAAAACGCGGTTTTATGAAGAGACGTTTCGTGTCACTCCGCAGTCCGATCGGATGGGCTACAGGCTCAAAGGGGAACCGCTTGAATTGAAGGCGCCGCTTGAGATGGTGTCAGAGGCGGTTACATTTGGGACAGTTCAGGTGCCGCCTGACGGCAATCCGATTATCCTGCTTGCAGACCGGCAGACGACGGGAGGTTATCCGAGGATCGCTCACATCATTTCAGCTGATCTTCCGATTGCCTCGCAAATCATGCCGGGTGAGCACGTCCAATTTGAGCCTGTATCCCTTCAGGAAGCGGAAGCGCTTTTCATTGAACGGGAAGCGCATCTAAAAGAACTGAAAACAAGAATGAAAATGGAATGGCTGACATAACAAAGGGGATGGAATGATGCAGAATAAAAACAAAACCGTAGTGAAATCTATGGCGCTGCTCAATTTGTTTTTGCATGAACCAAGCCTTACTTTAAGCGAACTCGTTTCCCTGTCAGGAATGCCGAAAACCTCTGTTCACCGAATGGTCAGCTCACTGGAAGAAATGGGGTTCCTCAATCGAGACCCATCCGGCGTTTATACGCTGGGACTGGTGTTTTTGGAATTCGGACAGCTTGTCGCGGACAGACTCGATATCAGAAAAATAGCCAAGCCTGTGATGGAAGAGCTTTGCCGCGATGTAGATGAAGCCGTTCATTTGATCATGAGGGACGGAAATGAAGCGATCTACGTGGAGAAGATTGAAGGGACACAGACCGTTCGCCTCTACACTGCAATCGGCCGGCGTTCTCCTCTGTACGCCGGGGCATGTGCCCGGAGCATTTTGTCCTTTCTGCCCCGTGAAGAAATTGAAGCGTACATCAAACAGACAGAGCTCATTCCGATCGGTTCAGGGACCATTACAGATCCGTCAAAGCTTCTTGAGGCCATTGAGGCCTCGGTGCAAAACGGCTATACCGTCAGCTATTCAGAACTTGAAAACTATACGGCCGCTATTGGCGCGCCGATTTTTAACCATCATCACCAGGTGGCGGCCGGCATCAGTATTGCAGGGTTTGAAGCGAGATTTACAGAAGACAGGCTGCCATACTTAACGGAAAAGGTAAAACAAGCCGCTTTGCAGATTTCCAGAAAAATAGGGTATCCATAAGTAGCCGATCTTTTCTCTGCTGCGTACATTAACGTATCGACGTTCATGAGTGGAGGAAAGATCATGGTGCTTCAGTATACAGCGCTCGGAGATTCTTTAACGACGGGGAGAGGCTCTGGGCTGTTTTCTGCAGGATTTGTCCAGCGCTTCAGAGACATGATGGAAGCCGATCTGAAATCAAAAACAGCCGTATCGGTTTTCGCCAAATCCGGTCTTGATACAGAGGAAATCCTCGGGCTCCTGTCATATCCCTATGTGCAAAAACAAATTCAAGCCGCTGATATGATTACGATCACAGGGTGCGGAAATGATCTCATTGAATCTGTATTATCCTATCAATCTTCTCAGGATGAAACGATTTTCAGCCGTGCGTCCGCGCATTGTCATGAGAATTTTGAAAAGATGATTGCCCAAATCGCCAATATCAAAGGGTCAGATCCATCACCTTACGCCATCCGTGTTTTTAATTTATACAACCCGTTTCCCGGCATTGGCATTGCTGATCAATGGATTACTTCATTTAATTCGCATTTGAAAACGCTGGCAACAGCACCTCATGTTAAAATCGCTGATGTTTACAGTGTCTTTAAAGGGAAAGAGCAGGAATACCTGTCTTTCGACGGTGTCCATCCGAATAGCAGCGGCTATCAGGCAATGGCCGAAGTGCTCCGAGGAATAGGTTATCGAGAATTATCAGTTTCATAGAAAACGCGCCTGATCACTGGCGCGTTTTTTATATGAATTCAAATATTAAAAGAAACTTAAATTTCCCCGTCTCATGTTCTATATACAAAAAAAGTGCGCTAGAATAATGGAGGGCAAAGGCAAATATAGGCATAACGCTCAATATTTCGTATATAAGGAAGGATGGTCCTTTTGTTTCGCATTTTTAAAATGTCTTTTGCGGTTATCATTATCATACTGGCGCTTATCGCTTTTAACTATACGGAACACACCTCTGTTATCCAATCGGTCATGCTCGTTTTCCTGGGCGCTGTCATGTTTATTCAGGGGCTTGAAGAACGCAAAAAAGAAAACGACAGCTCAGGAGCATTTAACATCTATACTGCCGTTTTCGTTTGGTCTGTTTCTCTCATCGGTTTTACGCTTTATATGATATAAATCTATGATACATCCAGAAAATGTTCAACCGTTGGGAACGGCGTATAGAACCGGTGCAGCAAGGCTTTCCACTCTTTGTACTCGGAAGACCCGCGAAAGCCTTCAGTGTGGTCCTCAAGCGTTTCCCACTCTACGAGCAGCAGGTACTTATGTGTTTCTTCCATACATTTTGATAAAGAATGTGTGATATAGCCCTTCATTCCGGCAATGATCGGCGCCGCCAGCCGGAACGCGTCCTCAAATTCTTGTTCAAGCCCCTCTTTAATATGAAGCATAGCTGCTTCTCTGACCATGCGATCCCTTCTTTCCTCTTTTCAAATAGTTTACAGGAAACGAAAGGAGATTTCTGCAAAATCGATGAACCTTTTCCTTCATTTTCAAAAAAATCTTGCACGTACTAATTCATTTAAGAGAAAATAACAAGTGGAAGGCAGGGGAAAGTCATGTGTAAAAAGTGTATTCTACTATTATTTCTATGTATCGGGCTGATCGGATTAATCGGATGCTCCAAAACAGATTCACCAGAGGACCGAATGGAAGCATTCGTAAAACAGTGGAACGATCAGCAATTCGATGACATGTATCAAAGCCTGACCAAAGATGTAAAAAAAGAAATCTCCAAAAAGGATTTCGTCAGCAGATATAAAACCATCTATGAGCAGGCAGGCGTAAAAAATCTGAAAGTCACTGCGGGAAAAGTGGACGAGGATGATAAAGACAATAAAACGATGAAGCACATCCCATACAAAGTCAGCATGGACACAAATGCGGGCAAAGTCAGCTTTAAAAATACCGCTGTGCTGAAAAAAGAAAAAACAGATGATGAGGAGTCATGGAATATAGATTGGGACCCATCGTTTATTTTCAAGCAGCTGGCTGATGACAAAACCGTTCAAATCGCCAGCATTGAACCGAAACGCGGCCAAATCTACGATAAAAACGGGAAAGGCTTAGCCGTCAACACAGATGTTCCAGAAATCGGAATTATTCCCGGAGAACTTGGCGATAAAAAAGAGAAAGTCATAAAAGAGCTCGCGAAAAAACTGGATGTAACTGAAGATGACATCAACCAGAAGCTGAAACAAAGCTGGGTCAAAGATGATTCATTCGTGCCGGTCAAAAAAGTAAAACCGGACGAAGAAAAGTTAGTGTCTGAGGTGACGTCATTAAAAGGCGTCACAAGAACAAATGTCAGCTCGCGCTATTATCCGTATGGCGAAAAAATAGCCCATCTGACAGGCTACGTTCGCTCGATTACGGCGGAAGAACTGAAGAAAAAGAAAGACGGAACATACAGCGATACGTCAAACATCGGAATCGCAGGTCTTGAAAATGTGTATGAAGACAAGCTCAGAGGCACAACAGGATGGAAAATCTACGTTCCGCAAACCGGCGAAGTCATCGCTGAAACGAAAGCGAAAGACGGTGAGGATTTACATCTCACAATTGATATCAAAACGCAAACAAAGCTTTATGACGAGCTGAAGGATGACAGCGGGGCGGCAGTCGCACTGCAGCCGCAGACAGGTGAAACACTGGCTCTTGTCAGCGCGCCTTCTTACGATCCAAACGGATTTATCTTCGGATGGAGCGATAAAGAATGGAAAAAACTAAACGAAGACAAAAACAATCCGTTTTCGGCGAAATTCAACAAAACATATGCACCAGGATCCACGATTAAACCGATCGCTGCTGCTATCGGCCTGAAAAACGGCACGCTTAAAGCCGCAGAGAAGAAAACTATCAAAGGGAAACAGTGGCAGAAAGATTCAAGCTGGGGCGGCTATTCTGTTACACGAGTGTCTGACAGCTTAGAGCAAGTGGATTTGGAACATGCCCTGATCACGTCAGACAATATTTACTTTGCGCAAAACGCGCTTGATATGGGAGCGGACACCTTTACAAAAGGCATGAAAACATTTGGGTTTGCAGAGGATATTCCATTTGAATTCCCAGTCCAGCAATCGTCAATCGCAAACGACAAGCTTGACTCAGACATTTTGCTTGCGGATACAGGCTACGGACAGGGACAAATGCAGATGTCTCCGCTTCACCTAGCGGCAGCTTACACGCCATTTGTCGATAATGGAGACCTCGTGAAACCGACGCTTATCAAGAAAGACTCACAAACCGCTGATGTCTGGCACAAACAAGTGCTCACAAAAGAAGGAGCCGCCGATATTACAAAAGGGTTGAAAGGCGTAGTCGAAGATGAGCGCGGGTCAGCGTATCAGCCTGTCGTAAAAGGAATCACTGTGGCTGGAAAAACGGGAACAGCCGAGCTGAAAAAATCAAAGGATGATAAAGACGGCACCGAAAATGGCTGGTTCGTCGGCTATGACTATAAAAACAAAGACCTGCTTGTCGCGATGATGATTCAAAATGTTCAAGATCACGGCGGCAGCCACTACGTAGTCGAAAAAGCAAAAAAGCAATTTCAATCGAAATAAAACCTTTTTAACGGGAGTGAAAGGAATAAGGGCGTCTGAAGCCGAATGATCTAGTAAGGGGCAAAAACCCGGTTTATAAAGAAAAGAGGGATTTTGCATGCAGCGTATTCATTTGGCGGAGGATCTTCAATTTTCAAGGGTGATACACGGGCTTTGGCGTCTGAATGAATGGAACTATTCAGACGCTGAGCTGCTCAGTCTCATTGAGTGGTGTGTCGATCAAGGCATTACCACCTTTGATCATGCGGATATTTACGGGGGCTACACGTGCGAAAAAGGGTTTGGAAATGCTCTTGCTCTTTCACCCGGATTAAGGGAAAACATAGAGCTGGTCACAAAATGCGGCATCGTTCTTGAATCACCTGAACGCCCTGCTCACAGATCGCACCATTATAATACAAGCAAAACACACATTCTCGCGTCTGTTGAACAGTCGCTTTTGAATCTCAGAACGGATTATATCGATGTGCTGCTGATTCACAGACCGGACCCGCTCATGGACCCGGAAGGAGTGGCTGAGGCGTTTCATGCGCTGAAAAGCTCCGGGAAGGTCAGATATTTCGGTGTGTCGAACTTTAAAGGCCATCAATATCGGATGCTGGAATCGTATCTGCCTGAAAAGCTTGTCACCAATCAGATTGAGCTTTCCGCATATGAATTAGAAAATATTCAGGACGGCACATTGAACCTGTGTCAGGAAAAACGGATTTCTCCGATGGCCTGGTCGCCGCTTGCAGGCGGTAAAGTATTCGCCGGAAACACGGAAAAAGATCGGCGCATTCGCACGGCGCTTGAAACTGTTCAGGCTGAAATCGGTGCTGCCTCATTGGACGAGGTGATGTACGCATGGCTGTTCACGCATCCGGCCGGCATCATGCCGATTGTCGGAAGCGGAAAACGCGAGCGTATTTCCGCCGCGGTAAACGCCTTGGCGTATAAGCTTGATCAGGATCAGTGGTTCCGTATTTATACAGCCGTACAAGGCCACGATATACCATAAAGAAAAAGCATCAGCATAACGGCTGATGCTTTTTCAATATTGTCACACCGCTTAGTGCCAAATTCCCATTTATAAGTGATTGAATCCTGTTTGAAAGCGTTTTATATTAATATAGAAACCCTCTTTTTTTCCTCTTCCTATATCTCCATGCGACTTCATCCGCACATCACGAATGTCTGGAGGCCTTTTTATGTATATGACTGCAAGAGAACAAAAGCTTTTAAAGCATTTATTACTACTGAACCGATATGTAACCGTAACGGAGCTGGCTGAGCTGATGGAAGTGAGCACCAGAACCATTCACAGGGAGCTGAAATCAATCAAGCCGCTGATGGAGACTGTGGGGCTCAAGCTCGATAAACAGCCCGGCAAAGGCTTGAAGGCGGTAGGAAGTCCCGAAGATAAACAAAAGCTGCTCACCGAGCTGTCACATGAACAGCATGAATACAGCGCCGACGAACGAAAACTGCTGATTCTCTGTTCGCTATTAGAGTCCCAAGAACCGGTGAAGCTGTACACGCTCGCTCATGATCTGCAGGTCACCAATGCTACGGTCAGCTACGATTTAGATGAGCTGGAGAAATGGATTTCTCCGTTCGGGTTAACACTGATCCGAAAAAGAGGCTTTGGCATCCAGCTCATGGGGCCAGAGAACGCGAAACGAAAAATTGTCGGCAATCTGATTGTGAACCGCCTCGATATCCAAATGTTTTTGGAAGCGGTTGAATTAAACATTAAAGGAAAAGCCGATTCCTCCGAGAAGATGTTCGGGGTTGTCAGCAAAGGCGAGCTGTTAAAAATGGAGCGGATTTTATTCCAGCTGAAAGAAAAAATCGCATTTTCTCTATCTGACAGCTCCTATATAGCGCTTGTCGTTCATCTGACGTTTGCGATCGAACGCATTAAACTTGGCGAGACGATCAGCATGGAAGAGAGCGAGCTTGATGAACTCAAGAGTGCAAAAGAATACAGCTCCGCTCTGGAAATCGCGGGCGAGCTTGAACGTGCTTTCGGCGTAACGATCCCGGAAGCGGAGGTCGGCTATATTACGATCCATCTGCGAAGCGCCAACCGCAAATACAAAACAGAATACAGAGCGCAGGAAATAGAGCTTGAAACAGCCTTGCAAACAAAACGGCTGATCGCTTTTATTTCAGAAAAAATCAGAATGGATCTGACGAAAAACTACTCTTTATATGAAGGTTTGATTGCCCATTTGGAGCCGGCCATCAGCCGCATGAAAGAAAACATCGACATCTATAATCCAATGAAGGAACAGATCAAGCGCGATTATTTTCTGCTGTATATGGCGATAGAAGAGGGCGTGGAAAAATTTTTCCCGGACATGTCCTTTTCTGATGATGAAATCGCCTTTATCGTTCTTCACTTCGGTTCAGCGCTTGAAATCAAAAAAGAAGAAGCAAAAGTGAAAGCGCTTGTTGTCTGCTCAAGCGGAATCGGTTCTTCGAAAATGCTTGCTTCGAGATTGAAGAAAGAGCTGCCTGAAATTGAATCGTTTGATATGTCATCACTGATCGAGCTGAAGGACCGCGACACTCATGCCTATGATATGATTGTGTCCACTGTGCCGATCCCTTATCAAAACATCGACTATATTATGGTCAGCCCGCTTTTAAATGAGGAAGACGCAAACCAGGTGAAGCAGTATATCAAGCGGAAAATCCCGCTCATTCTTGAGAAAAAAAGAAGCCCGAAGGAAGAAACGCGGCAAGCCGACATCCCTGACATGCTGGCAGCGGCGGAAAGCGTGGGACGATACATGGCGGTGATTCAAGACGTCTTGCGCCATTTTTCACTCACTGAAATGAAAACAAAGCCGGATCACGGCATGCTGCTGTTTGAGCTTTTTCAACAGCTGAAAGAGGATGGCCTCATCCGAGATCCGAAAAAAGCGGCGGATTGCCTTGCAGAACGCGAAAAACAAGGGGGATTGGGCATACCGGGTACAAACATGGCGCTTTATCATCTCAAAAATGATCATATCGTCCTGCCTTTTTTCAAAATGTATGACCTCAGCACATCTTTTGAAGTTAATGGCATGGACGGAAATACCCTCGATATGACAAGAATTCTCGTCATGATGGCACCGGCCACATTATCAGCTGAAGGCTCAGAGATTTTGAGTGCGATCAGCTCTGCCATTATTGAAAGCGGAGAAAGCATGGCGGGCTTTCAGGAGGAAGGGGAACGAGAACTGTATCAGCGTTTAAACCGCATCTTTTTCACATGGATGAAAGAAAAAAACATCCCGTAATCACCTATTTCACACGCCAAAAAAAGGCGTGTGTTTTTGTATGGATGCAGCACAAAATAAAAAAATGCGGGACTATTTTATCATTCTGTAATGGAATAATTCCAAAATGAAATAGTTTTACAAGTTATCTTTTTTGGGTTAAAATGGGTGAGGTAAGGAAGATAATCTAACAAATTATTGAAGATTCAAGAGAATATAGGAGATGACAATATGGAAACATTACAGCATCTGATTCTGCATGACATGCCGGATAGCGAAGAAATAGAAGCTGTAAAAAGCGGAGCCCACACACTGACATATGCAGCATATCACAAACGGATCAATCAGCTGGCGAATGCTCTGCTTCAAAAAGGAATTCAAAAAGGCGACCGTGTGGCTTTACTTTGCAAAAATGGCCACCCCGCATCAACCATTATGTTTGCCGCACTTGAAATCGGGGCCGTTGTAGTGCCCGTCAGCTGGCAGCTGAAACCATACGAGATGACAGGCATTTTAAAAGCAAGTGAACCGAAAGCATTGTTTTACGGAACGGAATTTAAAGAGATAATGGATGAAGTGCTGCCTGAGCTGTCTTCTGTGCGTTTGATCATGGAAACAGGAACAGCGTATGAGACGTCTCCAGTGTTTGAAGCGCTTTTTGCAGGACCTGATCATTTACCAAAAGCAGAAACGGTTTCTCCGGATGATACAGCGCTTCTGATGTTTACGTCAGGGACAACAGGAAACCCGAAAAGATGCATGATCACCCATGGCGGTATATATAATTACGTATCAAAGTCAAATAGCTCAAGCGCACGAATGAAAAATCTGCGTTTTCTTGCGTGCCACCCGATTTATCATACAAGCGCGCTTATTTGTATCATGCTTGGAACGTTTGCGGGAACCACGTTTATTTTTACAAAGGATCAAGATCCCGTTCGTATGCTGAAGGTCATTGAAGAAGAAAAAATTCAAACGATTATGGCCCTTCCTGTGTTTTACACATATTTGCTTGAGGCGTGGGAAGAACATCAAACCGATCTGTCCTCGCTCATCATTTTGATGACAGGCGGAACAAAAGTGCCTAGCAGCCTGATTCAGCGGTATCTTGATATCGGCATCCAGCTCGCTCACGGTTATGGAAGCACAGAAGCTTGGGGAATCAGCACATGGGTTCCTGAAATGGGAATGGATAAAGCGGCCTCTGCCGGTAAACCCGTTGCTGATGTTCAAGTCAAGGTAGAAGATCCTGAGACGAGAGAAGAGCTGCCGCAAGGTGAAATCGGAGAAATCGTGGTGCACAGCCCATTCTTATTTAAAGGCTATGAGGAAAACCCTGAAGCGACAGCAAAAGTGCTGCAAAACGGCTGGTTCAGAACCGGAGATTCAGGCTACGTGGATGAGGACGGCTTTATCTTCATCACCGGACGCTACAAGGATGTCATTATTTACGGAGGCGACAATGTCTATCCTGATCAGGTTGAAGAAGTCATCCAGCAGATCCCGGGCATCCTTGAAACAGCAGTGGTCGGGATACCGGATCAGCTGTACGGAGAAAAACCAAAAGCCTTTATCGTCACTAACAGCACTCAGGAAATAACAGAAGCGGATGTCATTGCATTTTGTAAAGAACGCTTGTCCGCATACAAAATTCCTGAAATCGAATTCGTAAAGGAACTTCCGAAAAATAATCTCGGCAAAGTGAAAAAAGACGTCTTGCGCAAGCAAGCCGTACATTCATAAAAGAAAAAGCCCGTCATTTATGTGACGGGCTTTTTTGCGGTTGCACAGACTGAAAGCTCAGGTTTAATGTCTTTATATTGGATATCAATGTCTTTGAAGCCTGCCGCTTTCAGGTCAGCGAGCATCTGTTTACCGAACGATTCAGTTTTCTCGGGACCGGCATCTGCTTCCCGGGGCTGCATCGTAATGGCTGCTTTGCCGCCAGGTTTTAATGCTTGAAAAATCTGTTTGATGCCTTCTTGCTGGTCTTTCCAAATCGTGTAGTTGTTAACGGAAATGACTTTATCGTAATACGCGGCAGGGAGGGGGAACGTTTCAATGCTGCCCTGTATCAGGCGAACACGGTCTGTTTTTAATCTGTGTGCAGCCAGCTTCAGCATAGCCTCTGATACATCAATCCCATGGATATGCACACTCTTTTCGCGTTTCAGCATCTGCTTCATGCAGTATCCCGGTCCAAAACCGACTTCTAGAATGCGGTCTCCGCGTGTTAAGCCAAGCTGATCTATTGTCCACTGATTCAGTGTTTTATTTTCAGCAGCCATGATGTATCCGGCAAGTATGCCGAACATCCCCTTCGGTCTGCTGAATTTTTTAGAAAGCATGTTAATCATTCAGCAACCTCCTTTTCACATCATTTTCCTCCTTGCGTTTCATGTGAAACATTTTTCTGATAAAGCATTCCGAAGGTGCTCATCCATGTTTACCCAGAGTATGCACGAGGTACACAACAAATAGACATGAAAAACAAAGGAGGAGAATCATCATGGCAAACTATCCGAAAGAACTGCCGGCACAAACCCAAAATCGCCAGCCGGGAATCGAAAGCGAAATGAATCCAAGTCCGGTATATGAATACGAGCATTATAAAGGTGCGGATAAATTAAAAGGAAAAGTCGCACTCATTACAGGCGGTGACAGCGGAATCGGACGTGCGGTATCTGTCGCTTACGCAAAGGAAGGCGCTGACATCGCCATTGTATATAAGGATGAGCACGGAGATGCTGAAGATACCAAAAAACGCGTGGAACAAGAGGGCGTGAAATGTCTCTTAATCTCCGGAGATGTGGGCGAAGAGGAGTTCTGTAATGAAGCGGTTGAAAAAACAGTCAATGAACTCGGCCGTCTGGATATCCTTGTGAACAATGCCGGTGAGCAGCATCCGAAGGAAAGCATCAAAGATATTTCAAGCGAACAGCTTCACCGCACATTCAAAACAAACTTTTATTCACAATTTTATTTGACTAAAAAAGCAATTGATTATATGAAACCAGGCAGCGCGATCATCAATACGACTTCCATTAACCCTTATCGCGGTAATCCGACGCTGATTGATTATACGGCAACGAAAGGCGCGATCAATGCCTTTACAAGAACAATGGCGCAGGCACTTGTCAAAGACGGCATCCGTGTAAATGCGGTAGCGCCGGGACCAATCTGGACACCGTTAATTCCGTCTACATTCTCAGAAGATACAGTCGCTCAATTTGGGCAAAATACGCCGATGGGCCGTCCGGGTCAGCCTGTTGAGCATGTCGGCTGCTATGTGCTGCTGGCATCAGATGAATCATCCTATATGACAGGACAAACGCTGCATGTAAATGGCGGAGACTTTGTGACGACGTAAGAGGGAGTGAGGAAATGAGCATCACGAAAGAAGAAGTAAACAGCTACTATCAAAAAGCCGGTATTGTCTTAACGGATGATGAAGTAGAACAAATTCAGCTCATGGACTACGGCTTGGGAAAAGAACGAAAATCCGGGCTCCAGCTCTTTGTCTATGTGAATACAGACCGTTATTGTTCAAAGGAACTGGTGCTGTTTCCGGGACAGACTTGCCCGGAGCATCGCCATCCGCCGGTTGACGGGCAGGAAGGCAAGCAGGAGACCTTCCGCTGCCGCTACGGAAAAGTGTATCTTTATGTTGAAGGAGAAAAAACGCAGCTTCCAAAGGTTCTTCCTCCTCAAGAGGATAGAGAATACTATACAGTCTGGCATGAGATCGAGCTTGAACCCGGCGGGCAATATACAATTCCGCCGAACACGAAGCATTGGTTCCAGGCCGGGGAGGAAGGCGCAGTCGTAACGGAAATGTCTTCAACTAGCACAGACAAACACGATATCTTTACCGATCCTAGAATTTAAGGATGAGGCTTAAAAAGCCCATCCTTTTTTTATATTGAAAAAAACGGAAACACCGTTATAATGGGTAAAAAAGGAAAGAGGGCGAAGGAGATGTTCACCTGCAGTGTAAACGAGCACATTACCATCCGGTTATTGGAGCCAAAGGATGCGGATCGGCTGGCAGCGATCATTCATGAGAACCAACAGCGAATCAGCCAATGGCTATTCTGGGCTGAAAATCCAAGTGATGCCGAAACGTACAGGGAAACCCTCATTCCGGATTGGCGGCGTCAGTATGCTGACCTGAACGGAATCGAAGCGGGGATTCTGTATGACGGCAGCTTGTGCGGCATGATTGGCCTGCATAACCTTGACCAAGTGAATAAAAAAGCGGAAATTGGCTATTGGATTGACGGGGAATACGAAGGAAAAGGCATTATCACTGCCGCCTGCCGGGCACTCATCACATATGCTTTTCAGGACCTGGAATTGAATCGGGTTGCCATCTGCGCGGCTGTCGGAAATCACAAAAGCAGAGCGACCCCGGAGCGCCTCGGCTTTCAAGAGGAAAGAACAGCAAGGGAAGGCATATTCATTAAAGGCAAGTTCCACGACCTCGTCTATTACAGTCTGTTAAAGCGTGAATGGGAAGCAGAAAAATAAAGAGCGCATTTTCTTGTTTAAATCGTTCCCGGATGTGGAAAAGTAACAGCGGAGACGTTAAAAAGGAGTGATTCGAGATGAATCAGCAAGATATTAAACAAAAAGTGCTTGATGTTCTAGATCACCATAAAGTAGGTTCGCTCGCAACGGTTCAAAAGGGCAAACCCCATTCCCGCTACATGACTTTCTTCCATGACGGGCTGACGATTTATACACCGACAAGCAAAGAAACTCATAAAGCTGAAGAAATTGAGAATAACCCTAATGTGCACATTTTATTAGGTTATGATTGTGAAGGCTTTGGCGATGCGTATGTCGAAGTCACAGGAAAAGCAAAAATAAACAATTCATCAGAATTGAAAGACAAAATCTGGAGCTCTAAATTGGAGCGCTGGTTCGACGGCAAGGATGACCCGAACCTAGTGATTCTTGAAATCGAACCGGAAGATATCAGGCTAATGAATGCGGGAGAGAAAACACCAGTCTCACTCGAATTATAATAAAAGTTTGTATTTGCAGGGGCGATATGTTATCATGAATAGCTAAGCAAGAAAAATAAGCAAATAAAAAAGAAAGTAAACTTCTTTTTTCTGTTTTGAGAGAGAAGCTTTTACCGCTTCACAAGCAGCAAACCAGCTGCCCTTATTCTTTTCCTTCATAACAAATCGCCCCTAACGATGAGATGGAAAAAAGACTTTTTTGTTTTACAATTCACACCGGCGCGGCTTCGGAGCCGCAGTGACGATTGAGAGGTAGGGCTTTCGTTGTCTTGTGTTCAAGAAATTTCCATGGTGTTTACTTTCCAGAATGATTCTTCGGAACAATGCTACATGAATCGAACCCGCCCGAATCGGCGGATAATATAATCTTTATTTGCGTATAGAAAAGAATAAGACAAACCGCTCGGCGTAAGCCGGCGGTTTTTTATTGTGAAAAAAACAAATCACACATGAAACTTCTCGTTGTTTCCTTCAGTCTTATCACTAGGATGAAACTGGAGGAAAGAATACCGTGCATGTCATTACAACACAAGTCGTTTTTATTTTCTGTTTTTTGTTATTGATTCACTCAATAGAGACCCTTGCCTATGCCACAAGGCTTTCAGGGGCCCGGGTAGGGTTTATCGCATCCGCGCTTTCCTTGTTTAATGTCATGGTAATCGTGTCAAGGATGTCGAACATGGTGCAGCAGCCCTTCACGGGGCGCTTAATTGACGATGCCGGAAAAAACGCGCTGACACTCGTAGGCGAGCAGTTCCGGTTCCTGATCTTTGGCTCGACGGTTGGGACTATTGTGGGCATTATCCTGCTCCCGTCGTTTGTCGCCCTGTTTTCACGTGCGATCATCCACTTGGCGGGCGGGGGCGGCTCCGTTTTACAAGTTTTTCGGAAAGGATTTTCTAAGAATGGATTTAAAAATGCCTGCTCCTATTTGCGTCTGCCGTCTGCTTCGTATTTGAAGGGATTTCACATGCGCTTGATTCCAAAACGGCTGTTTGTCATCAACATGCTGATTACGTCCATTTATACAATTGGCGTGCTCTCCGCATTGTACGCAGGGCTGCTTGCACCCGAGCGGAGCACGACGGCGGTTATGGCATCAGGCTTAATCAACGGGATTGCGACGATGCTGCTGGCCATTTTTGTTGACCCGAAAGTGTCTGTTCTTGCCGATGATGTGGCAAAAGGAAAACGAAGCTATATTTATTTGAAATGGACCTCTGTGACAATGGTGACGTCAAGGGTGGCGGGCACACTTCTTGCCCAGCTTATGTTTATCCCTGGCGCATATTATATCGCGTGGCTGACAAAATGGTTTTGATAGCGAAAAGCTGACCTGGTAAAAGGTCAGCTTTTTATTTATTCGGCGATGTTGCCCATAGAGATGGCGAGTCGGTTCCAGCTGTTAATCTGATTAATGATGAGGATGAGATCAACATATTCTTTTTCATTATAAAATTTACGCACCTCTTGATAAACATCATCAGGCATACGCTTGTTAGAAATAAAAGTGACATGCTCCGTCAGCAATAATGCTGCTTTTTCTTCAGGTGTATAAAAACTGCACTCTTCCCAAGCGTTTAATCCGTAAATGCGCTGTTCGGTTTCTCCCATTTTTCGGGCATCTTTCGTATGAATGTTAATGCAGTAGGCGCAGCCGTTCAATTGTGATGCTCTTATTTTCATTAGCTCTCTTGTTGTCCGGTTAATGCCGGATGTTTTCGTGTATGCCTCCATATTCATCATGATATGTAACCCATCAGGTGCTATTTGGTCGTAGGGAATCCTCTTCGTCATCATTCCATCTCCTTTAACTGCTGTATCATTATCACATGAAGATTGGGTTAAAAAAGAAAACAGCCTGAAGCAGATCCAAGCAGTTTTCTTAACAGTGCGGCGCACATCATGCCGCTTTATCGTTTATTTAAAGTTTCTTAATCCGCGGTCGTACAAAAAGTTTCCGAATGGGACGAATGCGGCGACGAAACCGGCGGCTGACCATTTCAGCGACCATTTCACAGAGAACGTCACATAGGCCAACACAAGCAAATACAAAATAAACAATCCGCCGTGAACAGAACCGACAATTGTTACCGCAAGCGAAAGGCCTGCCCAATATTTGAGCGGCATGGCGACGAAAAGCAGGATTAAGAGTGACATTCCTTCAATAAAACCCATCGTGCGAAGTCTTCCGATCGGCGTTTGCAGCATAAATCGCCCTCCTTGTGGACACGTTTTCATCTATACTATAAACAATCCGGCGGGCATATATGACAAGTTTCAGAAAATGTTCGGAAAACATTCATATTTAAAAAATCTATCTTGGGCCTCAGTCTTGTCATTTACACAAATTCCCGAGATAATGTGAACAAAAATAAAAGAAGGATTTTGATATGAAACTTGACCAAATTGATTTGAATATCATTGCGGAACTGAAAAAAGACAGCCGTTTGTCCATGAGGGAGTTAGGAAGGAAAATTAAGCTGTCCCCGCCATCGGTCACCGAACGGGTGAGACAGCTGGAATCGTTTGGCATCATTAAGCAATATACGCTGGAGGTTGATCAGAAAAAACTTGGCCTTCCGGTTTCCTGTATTGTCGAGGCAACCGTCAAAAACGGGGATTACGATCGATTCAAAAGCTACATTCAAACGCTGCCGAATATTGAATTTTGCTACCGGATTGCGGGAGCGGCCTGCTATATACTGAAAATCAACGCGGAGAGCCTTGAAGCAGTAGAAGCTTTCATCAACAAAACAACGCCTTACGCCCAAACCGTCACTCACGTCATTTTCTCAGAAATTGACACGAAAAACGGGCGCGGTTAGAGAGTGCTTGTTCAAGTCTGTTATAATAAAAGGATGAGCGTGAAAGAAAGAGAAGTGATCAAGCATGTCAAAAACAGTTGTATTAGCTGAAAAACCTTCAGTCGGCCGCGATTTGGCCCGAGTGCTGAAGTGCCATAAAAAAGGGAACGGTTATCTCGAAGGAGATCAATATATTGTCACATGGGCTTTAGGCCATTTGGTGACACTTGCTGATCCGGAAGGCTACGGAAAAGAATTTCAATCATGGCGGCTTGAGGATCTGCCGATTATCCCCGAACCGCTAAAGCTTGTTGTTATCAAAAAAACCGGAAAGCAGTTCAATGCGGTGAAAGCGCAGCTTACCCGCAAAGATGTCAATCAGATCGTCATCGCCACTGATGCCGGCCGGGAAGGTGAGCTCGTCGCACGCTGGATCATTGAAAAAGCGAACGTCCGCAAACCGATCAAACGGCTGTGGATTTCATCTGTAACGGACAAAGCGATCAAGGAAGGTTTTCAAAAGCTGCGCAGCGGCAAAGAGTATGAAAATCTGTACCACTCAGCCGTTGCCAGAGCAGAAGCGGATTGGATTGTCGGCATTAACGCGACCCGTGCGCTCACCACAAAATTCAATGCCCAGCTTTCATGCGGACGTGTGCAGACGCCGACGCTAGCCATGATTGCCAAGCGCGAAGCGGACATCCAAGCCTTTAAGCCTGTACCGTATTACGGCATTCGCGCAGCAGTCGATGGAATGACGCTGACGTGGCAGGACAAAAAATCGAAGCAGACGAGAACATTCGATCAAGGCGTGACAAGCCGTTTGCTAAAAGAACTTGATGGAAAACAGGCGGTGGTCGCTGAACTGAAAAAAACAGCGAAAAAAAGCTTTGCTCCTGCGCTTTACGACTTGACGGAACTCCAGCGGGACGCCCACAAACGCTTCGGATTTTCCGCCAAAGAAACGCTCTCAGTTCTGCAGAAGCTGTATGAGCAGCACAAGCTTGTCACATATCCGCGGACAGACTCACGGTTTTTATCCAGTGACATTGTCCCAACCTTAAAAGACCGGCTGGAGGGCATGGAAGTGAAACCGTATGCCCAATATGTCACTCAAATTAAAAAGCGCGGCATCAAATCGCACAAAGGCTACGTCAATGATGCTAAGGTGTCAGACCACCATGCGATTATCCCGACTGAAGAGCCGCTTGTTCTCAGCAGTCTCAGCGATAAAGAACGCAAGCTGTATGATCTGATTGCCAAACGTTTCTTAGCTGTGCTGATGCCGGCTTTCGAATATGAAGAAACAAAGGTCATGGCAGAAATCGGCGGAGAAACCTTTACGGCGAAGGGAAAAACCGTACAGTTACAAGGCTGGAAAGCTGTTTATGATATGGCTGACGAGGATGACGAGCAGGAGGACGACAGAGATCAGACGCTGCCGGCTCTGCAGAAAGGCGCCTCGCTCACTGTCCGCACATTAACTGAAACAAGCGGCCAAACCAAACCGCCGGCCCGTTTTAATGAAGGGACGCTGCTGTCAGCTATGGAGAACCCAAGCGCCTTTATGCAGGGAGAAGAAAAAGGCCTTGTCAAAACGCTTGGCGAAACAGGCGGTCTCGGCACGGTTGCAACGCGTGCCGATATTATCGAAAAACTGTTCAACAGCTTTTTAATTGAGAAAAAAGACAAAGACATTTTTATCACCTCAAAAGGAAAACAGCTCCTGCAGCTCGTTCCTGAGGATTTGAAATCACCTGCCTTAACGGCAGAGTGGGAACAAAAGCTGTCCGCCATTGCGGCCGGAAATTTAAAATCCGCTGTCTTTATTAAAGACATGAAGGCTTATGCTAAGCAAACGGTAACAGAAATCAAAAACAGCAGCCAAACCTTCAGACATGATAACATCACGGGAACGGCATGTCCGGAGTGCGGCAAAATGATGCTGAAGGTCAACGGCAAGCGCGGCACCATGCTCGTGTGCCAAGACCGGGAATGCGGAAGCAGAAAAACGATCGCCAGAAAAACAAACGCGCGCTGCCCGAACTGCCATAAAAGAATGGAGCTTCGCGGCCAAGGAGAAGGCCAGACCTTCGCGTGTGTTTGCGGGCACCGTGAGAAGCTTTCTGTATTTGAAAAACGGAAAAACAAAGACAAAGGGCGCGCTACAAAGCGGGACGTCTCTTCTTATATGAAAAAACAAAATAAAGACGAACCGATTAACAATGCGCTGGCGGAACAGCTGAAGAAACTCGGTTTGGATCAATAAAAAGAAACCTGTGCGATTCGCACAGGTTTTTTATTGGACTTAGGTCCTGTTTTTTGAAAGTTCAAAAAGGGAAAAAAAAGCTAGTAATCTTCGTTTTTTTCTTTTATAGTTAATATAATTTGTAACATGGCAGTAATAATTTCATCATATATTGGTGCGTCTGATTCGCTTCGGACGACAAAGGGGGACTTGCCTGTGCGGCATGTGTTGGTCGCTGCTATCTTATTTTGCTTATCTATCGGACTTTCCGCAGGGTGTGCTGAAGCTGGGAATAAAACCCTATATCAGTCTGAGGCAGATATGAATACCCGCCCGCTTCAGCCGGCGGAGTATTTCATCTATCACAATCTTATGAATGACCAAGGGCTTATCAAAACGGATTTCTCAGATCAGCCCTCCTATTTATCAGAAATGATTGGCCTGTGGATGGAGTTTTTGGTCAGCAGACAAGACGCCTCGCATTTTCAGGAGCAATATCAGCATCTGAGGGATTCTTTTCTTCTGAATCATCAGTTGGTGACATGGAAGATACAAAACGGTCAAGCGAGCGGGACAAATGCGCTGATTGATGATATGAGAATCATGGTGTCTCTCGATCAGGCAGCTGCTCTTTGGGGGAGCAGCCAATATGAAAAAACTGCCCGTGATATTGGCACGGCTTTAAAGACATACAACATGTACAACGGGATGTTTACAGACTTTTACGATTCAGCCTCTCATGCCGCTTCAAAGGACGTGACGCTTTCGTATGTCATGCCCGATGCACTAGCTGTTTTGAAAAAATATGGAATCATAGACGAAGAAACAGAACAGCGAAATGCCGATGTTCTCTATCTAGCCCCTTTAAAGAATGGTTTCCTGCCAAAGACGTACAGCGCAGAGTCGAAGCAGTACAAATATGACAGTGAAGTAAACGTCATTGACCAGCTGTACGCCGCGTGGCATTTGCCGGAAGGGGATGAAAAAGCCGCTGTGATAGCAGAGTGGGTCAAAAAGGAATTTCAGGCAAACGGAAAGCTGTACGGACGATATGTGGCAGATACGAAGGAGCCTGCCGTCCAATATGAGTCGCCGTCCGTATACGCGTTAGCTGTTTTATTTTTAACAAAACAGCATGAAGACAGCTCGGTCATCAAAGCGATTTATGATAGAATGAATGACTTTGAAATTCTTGATCCGGCGAAACCGTATTATGGGGGTTACATGAGCGGCTCCGACACGCACTCGTTCGACAATCTGCTGCCGCTGTTAGCCGAAAGGAAGCTTTTTAATGAAACGATCATTCAATGAATCACAAAAATTATATGCTTATCTTTCAGGGCTCATCGCAGCCCTGTCTCTGTTTATTTTTTATGTGTCCGCCGAGCAGTCGGAGGGCTTTCTGATCATTTGCATTACATTTGTCGTGATCGGGGCCGGCATTTGGTTCGGTCCGATTTACGCGCTGGCGGTCACCTTAATCGTTCTCTTTGTTCTCGGCACGCTCATGATGTTTTTTCAGACTGGACAGGCTGTGATGTTTTCGGCTGAAGACGGGCTGCGCATGCTTATCGTGTGGGGAATTGCGCTTTTGCTGTTTTCCTTTATATCAGGAAGAATTCATGATATCGCAGCAGAGCTGCGCCATTCAGTCAAACGTCTTCAATCTGAAATCAAAAGCTTCGTGGCTGTCGATAGAGTGACGGGCTTTGATAATAAGCAAAGAATGAAACTGGAACTGTCAGAGGAAATCAAACGGGCGGAGCGCTACGGCAATTCCTTTGTCTTTTTGCTGCTTCATATGCATTATTTCAAGGAATTTAAGTCTTTGTACGGGGAGAAAGAGACCGACCTTCTCTTTCAATTCGTCAGCCGGCAAATCAGGTCAAGCGTCCGGGAAACGGATAAAAAATTCCGCCCCTCTGATGAGCGCTTCGGCATTGTGCTGACACACACGCCGGCTGAACATATGCCGGCCGTCCTGACAAAGCTGAAAAAACAGCTGGACACGTATCAGCTGACAAACGGAAAGTATGTGTCGCTTACGTTCCATGTCTGTTATTTACCTTATCGAAGAGATATAAGGACAGCTGATCAATTTTTAGAAGAACTGGAAAACGAGATGATGATGAATGAACTTTAAAAGAATAACGCTACTCTGCGTGTCCGTTCTGATGCTGACAGCTATTGCTTCTTTTCCTATTTCTGCCCAAGCGAAGGAGAAGGATGACGGCATTCTCATCATCTATTCAACCTTGGACGGCAAAGAGTCGCCTCAAGTCAAAATGCTCGATTTATTGGCCGGCCATTTTGCAACTCATGTCACGGTCAGAAAAGATTCGGATGTTACAGCATCTGATGTGAAAGGCAAAGAACATGTCATCTATTACGGGCAAACGAAAAGAAAGCTCAGCAAAAAACTGGTGTCTCTTATCAGCGGCGTAAAAAAACCCGTCGTCGCCATCGGCTATAACGCCGGACAAATCAGCCAATTTTCCGGTCTTTCCTTAACCCGAAAAGAACATGTCTATCAGATTCACAGCAGCACGGAAAAAAACGATGTCTCCTTAGAGAGCGGGCTTAACGTGCTGAGCGTATCAGGCCTGAAAGGAAAGGGGCTGTATACCTTTACATCTGATGACGGCAAAACGAGTCCGTTTATATGGAAAACGGATAAATCAAATGTGTACATCGGCTTAACCAATCTGTTAAATGACAATCTGATTGTGGCGAAAGAGCTTCGAGCAGCATTTGGAGAGAAGGCCGGAACCGCGCTTTTATATTTGCGGCTGGAGGATATCAGCCCGATGTCTGATGAAACATTGCTGCTTCAAGCCGGTACATATCTGTACAAGAGACATGTGCCTTTTATCCTGTCAGTCATTCCGGTGTATCTGAATCCGGAAACAGGCGATAAAGTGTATTTGTCTGATAAACCGAAGATGGTCAAGGTATTGAAAAAACTGCAAAGCATGGGCGGCAGTATCATTGTTCACGGCTACACACACGCCTATCGCCACAGTGAAACAGGAGAGGGCTTCGAATTTTGGGATGCCAAGGCGGACCAGCCGATCACTTCGGAAAATGCCGATGACCCCCCGTCCATTTTGGAAAAGGAACAGGCTTTTCCGAACGAACAGGCCTATAAGAGCTATTTGAAGCCGTTTCAGGAAAAGGAAGAAACATATACAAGGCAAAAGCTGACGCACGCCATTGAGGATTTAACCTCGGCAGGGCTTTATCCGCTGGCATTTGAAGCCCCGCACTATACGATGTCTGAGTACGGCTATCAAATGGCTTCACAGTATTTCTCAAGCATTTTCGGGCAGGTGCAGCTCAGCGATACAACATGGAAAACTTCCGGCGCATCCCCGTTTGTGACCAAACCAGCTATGCTGCATGGGATGACGCTGTATCCGGAAACAATCGGTTTTGTCGATACATCAAAGCAAAACCCGCTCGGCGATATGGAGGAACACATTTCCCAGATGATTGATTTTGAAGGCGGAGTGGCCGGAGGGTTTTATCATCCGTATCTCGGGATGAAATATTTGCCGGAGCTCGTTGACCGGATGGAACGCATTCCGGACAGTGAATGGCTTGATTTGAAGAAAACGCAACAAACCGTCAAAACGGACAAAGTGGAAATCCATACAAGCGGTGACGGAACGGTTCACGTAAAAAACAATGTAAGTGCCATTGGCGAGTTTTTCGACCACCATCGGCAAACCCCGCTGGAAAAGGCGTTATGGGTTCTCTCCGCCGTTGTGCTCTTGTTTGTCGTGATGTTTGTCAGCTATACGTTTTACTTGAGAGCCACATTGAAAAAACGAATGTTTAAGGAGAGAAGAAGCCTTGGGTAATACGCTGTTCTTTATCTCGCTAAGTTTAATATGGGTGATGCTTCTCTATCACATGTTTCTCATGCAAGGCGGATTCCGCCACTACATGACCTTCGAGCGGAACATTCCGAAGTGGAGAGAAAATATGAAGGAATTGCCGAAGGTCAGTGTGCTCATCCCGGCCCATAATGAAGAAGTTGTCATTCGGCAGACGCTGAAGGCAATGGTGAATCTTTATTATCCGAAGGACCGGCTGGAGATTATTGTGGTAAACGATAATTCTTCAGACGGGACGGGTGATATCGTCAATGAATTTTCCGAGAAATACGATTTTATCAAAATGGTGATCACAAAACCGCCTAACGCCGGAAAAGGCAAATCCTCGGCGCTCAACTCCGGTTTTGCTGAATCGAACGGCGATGTCATTTGTGTATATGACGCCGACAACACGCCTGAAAAAATGGCCGTGTATTATCTTGTTCTCGGTCTGATGAATGACGAGAAGGCAGGCGCAGTGGTGGGGAAATTCCGCGTCATCAATGCGGCAAAAACGCTGCTGACGAAGTTTATCAATATTGAAACGATCTGTTTTCAGTGGATGGCGCAGGGAGGCAGATGGAAGTGGTTCAAAATCGCCACCATTCCCGGAACCAATTTCGCGATCCGCAGAAGCATTATTGAAAAGCTCGGGGGCTGGGATGATAAAGCGCTGGCTGAAGATACCGAGCTGACCATCCGGGTGTATAACCTCGGCTATCACATCCGCTTTTTCCCGGCAGCTATTACTTGGGAGCAGGAGCCGGAAACGTGGAAGGTGTGGTGGCGCCAGCGGACGAGATGGGCGCGCGGCAACCAATATGTCGTCCTGAAGTTTTTGGCGCAGTTTTTCAAACTGAAACGAAAACGGATTATCTTTGACTTGTTTTACTTTTTCTTTACGTATTTCCTGTTTTTCTTTGGCGTGATCATGTCAAACACGATATTTGTGGTCAATCTGTTTTATGATTTGCATTTGTCGGTCGGGTTTTTGGCAATGATCCTTTGGATTTTGGCGTTTTTCTTATTTATGACGGAGGTCATGATTACGTTAAGCATCGAAAAAACAGAAATGAACAGGCAAAACTTCTTTATCGTATTTCTTATGTACTTTACGTACTCGCAGGCATGGATTGTGCTCGTGATCTATTCTTTATTCGTAGAAATCAAGCACCGTTTATTCAAGCAAGAGGTCAAATGGTACAAAACAGAACGATACAATCAACATAAAAGCGGGTGACCTTTTTGAAACAACTACTTATTTTTCTTACAAGCTTTCTGCTGCTGGCAATGACCGGACAATCGGCCTTTGCCCAAGAGATGCAGGTTGATGGCTCGCTTCTGGGCAAAAGCAGCCGTGAACAAGCCAAACAGCAGGTGCTGACAAACGATCTTATGACATTGTACGGATCAAAAGACAGCGCGGAACTGACGTATCAGATTCCGGCAGGCGCCTCTTCCGGCAGCCAGCAATTGGTGATTGAATATGAGGCATCAGATCTTTTAATTTCTCCTTCATCGTTAACGGCTGTAATTGACAATGAACCGGTAAAAACGTTAAAGCTAAACGGCGATCCAAAACGGAAAACACTGAAGCTGAACTTGAACAAAAGCCAGTCCGCCCCAGGCTATCACAGCGTATCACTGAAATTTTACGGCGTCTTGAAAGAGGGCGTCTGCGTCAGACAGGATACGTCCGGCAACTGGATCAAAATTTATCCGGACAGCCGCCTGACACTGGCGGACAGCAGCGAAGCGAAGGGAACATCACTTGAACATTACCCATACCCATTTGCCCAATCGGGAAATACAGCGGAAGAGACTGCTATTGTCATTCCGGATAACCCGAGCTCGGCAGAAATTGAAGCGGCTGTCAAGACAGAAGGATACCTGAAAACTGCGGACAGCAGTGTCAGCATTTCGTTTGTGAAGGAATCTGAAGTGAAGCAAATCGACAAGCCGACCATTTTCATCGGAGTGGATAAGCATTGGAACGGCAAGGTGAAGAAGCTGATCAAACAAGCCGGCTTACAGGCAAAAGGAGAAAAACTTCTGCTTGCGGAGCGCGTGCTGAAAGCACAGGGCAAGCAGCAGCCGGTTCTGTTTGCACAAACGGCATCTGATGATGTGCTCTCAGAAAAAATCAGCGCCATCGCCGATCAGACTTACACCGGCCAGCTAAGCGGGGAAACACTTTCAATTGGCAAGCTTCAGAAGGCTGAAAAGCAGGTAAGCAATAAGCTGACCCTTGAGAAATTCGGGGCAGAAGATATGACAATCGGAGCTGACAAAACATCTTCAGCACATTATTTTTATCCGGCTTCTGCGATGATAGACCAAAATCAATCAGCCAAGCTGTCGCTTAAACTAAAGAAATCGGAAACGATTCAAGCAGCCGCGGCAGAAAGCGGTTCAGCCTCTCAAGCAGCAGAGCTGAAGGTCCTTATCAACGGTCAGCCGCATTCAGTTCGCCTTGATGAATTAGGGAAAGAAGATAAAAACGGATACTATCATGTCACGCTGAAAGTAGACCCTGAGCTGCTGCAGAAAAACCGCTACATTGATATACAGTTTATCACCACGGGCTTAAAGGAAAACAACCCTTGCAACACAACGGACGAAGAGAAATGGGTCTTCATTGATAAAAGCAGCACATTGTCTTACACGATCAAAGGCACATCTCCGTCAGCCGATTTTCAAGAATGGCCGCTTCCATACGCCGGAAATCAGGAACAGGCAACACTGATTGTGCTACCTGACAGCGTGAGCAAATCCAAGCTTAAGGAGCTTTCTCTCGTTACTGATTCCTTTGGAAGCGAAGCCCAGCAATCTTTCACAGTAAGGAAAGCATCTGAAGTTAAAGCGGAGGACGCGAAAGGCCGGAACTTAATTTTCATCGGCGGCATTAGCCAGTTCTCTCTTTTGAAAGAGAAATCTTCTGATCTGCTCGTGCCTCAAGCGAAAAACGGCTCGTTTGACGTGTCGGGCTTTGAAATGCTGAACGAGACGACGAAACAAGTGGCATTTACCCAAGCGTCTTTATGGGATTCAAATTATACGATGGCTGTTTTTGCGCCGCTGAAAGGAAATGGCGCGGCCGTCACAAAAGAAATCATCAGCTTTTTGAACAGCAATGATGACACGGCGACCGTCATCAATGAAACAAACAGCCAGCAGGTGTTTACAAACCACCAGCAGCTCAAATCGGAAACAAACAGTTCTGAAACAGAAAAAACAGCACAAGATCATGGGCAACAACTGCTGTATATCGGCGTGCTGGCTCTCATGATGGTAATTGCGGCAGCCTTCATTTGGGTAACCGTTAGACGAAGAAAGAGAAAGACAGACAGAGAATAAGGCAGAGGCTGATATCAGCCTCTGTTTTTTTGTTTTTGGTTTAAATTTTCCATTTGTGGAACCTGTCATTTTATTTTTTTCTCCCGGCCGATAAGCCTCTTTACAACATACGTAAACGGGAGTATGATCTCTTTTAGAAAACAAATCGCTTAATCTGTAAACAGAGCGGGGGACCCATTTTGGCGGCATTTTGCCGCTCGGGGTGAATCCTTTTTAGGTAGGGCAAACTCTCATATGCCCGAATCCGTCAGCTAACCTCGTAAGCGTTCATGAGAGGAGATGAATGAAACCTGTGTTCGATGTTAAGGCACAGGGGCATCCGTTTGCCTCTGTGTTTTTTGCTGTTCAATTTTCAGGATGTAAATCGCATACAGAGACATCATAGCAGAAAGGACTATTACAAAATGTGAGAGCAGATGCGGATGTTTTATTGTTTTAATGAAAAATGAAATTAAAAGGGGAAGACATCGATGTATCATTCAATCAAACGTTTTTTGATTGGGAAACCGTTAAAATCACAAGCAGCGGGAGAACAAAAACTGACGAAATTAAAGGCGCTTGCCATGCTCTCCTCAGATGCTTTATCATCTGTCGCTTACGGAACGGAACAAATTCTTATCATATTGGCGGCGGTAAGCGCTGCTGCATTTTGGTATTCCATTCCGATAGCGGTCGGCGTACTCATTTTGCTGCTCGCGCTGATTCTCTCATACAGGCAAATTATTTACGCTTATCCGCAGGGCGGCGGGGCGTATGTTGTATCAAAAGAAAACCTCGGCGAAAAGCCCGGGCTGATTGCAGGCGGTTCATTGCTTGTCGATTATATATTAACTGTAGCGGTAAGTATTTCCGCAGGGACGGACGCCATCACGTCGGCGTTCCCGGCACTGCATGATTATCATATACCGATTGCTGTTTTACTTGTTTTAGTGATTATGATTTTAAATCTGCGGGGGCTGTCAGAATCAGCATCGATTCTTGCCTACCCGGTCTATCTGTTTGTGGCGGCGCTTTTCATCCTGATTGCCGTCGGTCTTTTTAAGCTTATGACAGGACAAATTGATCAGCCAGTCCATCATACACCGATCGGCACACCGGTAGCCGGCATTACGCTGTTTTTGCTGCTTAAGGCTTTTTCATCCGGCTGCTCCGCGCTCACCGGAGTTGAAGCGATCTCCAACGCGATTCCAGCCTTCAAAAACCCGCCTGCGCGAAACGCGGCGAGAACGTTGGCTATGATGGGGATCTTGCTTGCGGTTCTGTTTGCCGGCATTACGGTACTTGCATACGGTTACGGGACGGCTCCGAAACCGAATGAAACGGTCATTTCACAAATCGCATCGGATACCTTCGGCAGAAATGTGTTCTACTATGTCATTCAGGGTGTGACATCGTTAATTTTGGTCCTTGCGGCGAATACGGGCTTTTCAGCCTTCCCGCAGCTTGCCTTCAACTTGGCGAGAGACCAATACATGCCGCGCATGTTTACAGTAAGAGGCGACCGCTTAGGCTTCTCAAACGGGATTATCTTTTTAGGTGTTGCCTCAATTGTGCTGATTCTGTTATTTGGAGGGCAGACGGAGCACTTAATCCCGCTATACGCGGTCGGTGTGTTTATTCCATTTACCCTTTCACAAACAGGGATGTGCATCAAATGGATCAAACAAAAACCAAAAGGCTGGATTGGAAAAATGCTGATCAACACCTGCGGCGCATTGATATCGTTTATGGTTCTGTCCATCCTGTTTGTCACGAAGTTTAATGTCGTATGGCCTGTTTTAATCTTTATGCCGATCGTCGTTTTTTTGTTTTTTGCGATTAAAAATCACTATACGGCTGTCGGTGAACAGCTTCGTATCGTAAACAAACAGCCGGAAGAAATCAAAGGTACGGTCGTGATTGTGCCTGTAGCCGGCGTCACAACCGTCGTGCAAAAATCCATTCAATATGCGAAATCACTGTCAGATCAGGTCATTGCCGTTCACGTGTCGTTTGACAGAGAACAGGAAAAGAAAGTGGAAAAACGCTGGGAAGAGCTGAATAATGGAGTGCGTCTCGTCACGCTTCACTCTTCGTACAGAAGCCTGGTCCATCCGTTTGATAAGTTTTTGGAAACTGTTGAAGCAAAAGCGAAGAAGAAACAGTTTTCTGTCATGGTGCTGTTCCCGCAATTTATCACAAAAAAACGCTGGCACACCATTCTGCACAACCAGTCAGCCTTCCTGCTCAGAGTCCGGCTGTTCTGGAAGAAGGACATAATCGTTGCCACATTGCCGTATCATTTTAAAAAGTAAGCAGCTCAGACCAAGGGACATCTCCTTGGTCTTTTTTAAATAAAGGGGAGATGGCGATGTATACGGAAGGGGCATTTGTCATAGTGACAAACACAAAACGGCAGATTCTGCTGGTCAAACGAAAAGACGTTCCTTTATGGGATTTGCCGGGCGGACGGGTTGAATCAGGAGAAACCCCGGAGGCAGCGGCGGTCCGGGAGGTAATGGAAGAAACGGGATATCTGATAGAGCCTTCCGGGAAATTGGGTGTCTATCAAAGACCTAAGTTTCAGGACGAACAGCATGTGTTTGCAGGGAACATAACAGGCGGACAAGCGATAGAAAACGGCATGGAAACGGCCGGGCTGAAGTGGTTTTCGCCGGAGCGTCTGCCGCTTTTGATGGTGCCAAACCGGAAAATGCAAATCAGAGATTTTCTAAACGGTGCCGCGGGCATCAAGAGTGCCGTCAAGGACAACAGCTTTTTGGCGGCCCTAGAGCTGTTTAGAAGGAAATACAGCAAGCGATAGTTGCCTCCGGGTTTTAAACGGCTCCCCCTGTGGTATTGAAAAAGGAAAAAGGAGGATACGGCATGGCACACAAAACAGCAGGACAAACAATGACAGAACTGCTTGAACAATGGGGAGTTGATCATGTTTACGGCATCCCCGGAGACAGCATTAACGAATTTATTGAGGAACTGAGACACGAAAGAAATCAATTGGAATTCATCCAAACCCGCCATGAAGAGGTGGCAGCGCTGGCAGCCGCGGCTGAGGCAAAACTCACCGGCAAGATCGGTGTCTGCCTGTCAATTGCAGGGCCGGGTGCGGTGCACTTATTGAACGGTTTATACGATGCAAAAGCGGACGGCGCCCCTGTGCTTGCGATTGCAGGTCAGGTTTCCTCAGGCGAAGTCGGGCGGGACTACTTTCAGGAGATTAAGCTTGAGCAAATGTTTGAAGACGTGGCAGTGTTTAACAGGGAGGTACATAGCGCGGAGTCACTGCCGGATCTGTTGAATCAGGCGATCCGCACTGCCTACAGCAAAAAAGGCGTTGCGGTATTAAGTGTGTCAGATGATTTGTTTGCGGAGAAAATCAAACGGGAACCCGTTTATACATCACCGTTGTATATTGAAGGGAATCTTGAACCGAAAAAAGAACAGCTTGTGACATGCGCGCAATATATTAACAATGCGAAAAAGCCGATCATTTTGGCGGGACAGGGAATGAAGAAGGCGAAGCGGGAGCTGCTGGAATTTGCGGATAAAGCAGCGGCGCCGATCGTCGTCACGCTCCCCGCAAAAGGCGTTGTTCCCGATAAGCACCCGCATTTTCTCGGCAACCTTGGACAGATTGGGACAAAGCCGGCCTATGAGGCAATGGAAGAATGCGATTTGTTAATTATGCTTGGCACCTCGTTCCCGTATCGTGATTACTTGCCGGAAGACACACCGGCCATCCAGCTTGATTCAGACCCGGCGAAAATCGGCAAACGCTATCCGGTAACAGCGGGGCTTGTCTGTGACTCGGCTCTCGGTCTGCGCGAATTAACGGAGTATATTGAACGGAAGGAAGACAGAAGATTCCTAAATGCCTGCACTGAACATATGCAGCATTGGTGGAATGAAATCGAAAAAGATGAAGCTGAGGCGACAACACCGCTTAAACCTCAGCAGGTCATCGCACGTCTTCAGGAGGCAGCAGCGGAAGACGCGGTGCTGTCTGTAGATGTCGGCACTGTCACCGTCTGGATGGCACGGCATTTCAAAATGAACGTCAACCAGGATTTCATCGTTTCCAGCTGGCTTGCGACAATGGGATGCGGCCTGCCGGGAGCTATAGCGGCGAGCTTGTCTGAACCGGAGCGCCAAGCCATCGCAGTCTGCGGTGACGGGGGCTTTTCCATGGTCATGCAGGATCTCCCGACCGCAGTCAAATATAAGCTCCCGATTACTGTTGTCATTTTAAACAATGAAAATCTCGGCATGATTGAATATGAACAGCAGGTCAAAGGGAACATCGACTATGTCACAAAACTTCAGAATGTCGACTATGCCGCATTTGCAGAAAGCTGCGGAGCAAAAGGCATCAAGGTGACGAGAGCGGAAGAACTTGCACCGGCTTTCCATGAGGCGCTTCACTCCGATCAGCCGGTCGTTGTCGACGTCATGATCGGAAACGAACCGCCGCTGCCCGGCAAAATCACCTACGGACAGGCAAAAGGCTTCAGCAAATATATGCTGAAAAACTTCTTCGAAAACCAAAAAATTGAAATGCCGTCATTGAAACAAAGCTTAAAACGGTTATTCTAAAAAAACAGGGGCCCGTGAAGGCTCCTGTTTTTTGATTTTACGGAGGGTGAGTCATAAAATCGGTTGTTTGAACCTTTAAAATGACTCGTATATTTATTGGGATCAGCAGGAATGATCTATGCAGCCTGTCATGATTTTCGCCGTGCCCAAAACAGACACAAGGACAAATGCATCTTCTTTCAAAGCAGAAAGATCAGCGCATTTGTCCTTGTCTGTTTCATCTGTTTATTCTTATCAAATCTTACAAAATGAATGTCTTTATAAGTTTATTTCCCTTTTTTCGAAAGTCCGAAAAAGAAAGGAAAAGCAGAACCAACTAATAAAGTGCCGAATAAAAACATTCCGCCGATAAACACGTGAAAATTAGCGCCTCCGGCCGTAAAAGCGGTAATCAAGGAAATGATACTGAGCACCACCATGGCGATGCCGGGCGCGATTCGCATTTTTTTACCTGTTGATTTATAAGCGATAACAGAACATAAAATTCCGATAACAATAGGGACAATCCATAAATAAAACAGAATAAATACTGACATTATCAAAACTCCGATTTTTTCTTCTATCATAACAAATTTCTGTAAAAAATGATATCAATGAGCTTTTACCCTAAAACAAAAAACCGGCTCTTTCAGCCGGTTTTTTTCTAACGGAACGTATCGACGATCAAAAACACATTCAAAGCAACAATCAGCACAGCGATCAGCCAAGAAACCACTGTTACCCATTTGGCATTGATCAGCGAACCCATAATCCGCTTATTGCTTGTGAACATAATAAGCGGGATTAAAGCAAAGGCAATGCCGAAGGAAAGAACCACCTGGCTCAGCACAAGAGCCGACGTCGGATTGACGCCTGATGCGATGATCAAGATCGGCGGAATGATGGTGATGAACCGCCGTACATACAGCGGGATGCGGTAGTTGATAAATCCCTGCATAATCACATCGCCTGAAAGTGTTCCGACAGACGAGCTGGACAGGCCCGCAACCAGCAGGCCGATTCCGAATAACGCGGCTGAAACAGGACTGACAAGATGACCGAACTGCTGAAACGCGACATCAAGGTCCTCGACAAACAGCCCGTTTTTGAAGAATAATGCGGCAGCCACAATCAGCATACTCGCATTAATAGCCCCTGCAATCAGCATCGCTATTAAAATATCAATAAATTCGAATCTGAAGATTTTCTTCCGTTCAGCATCTGTTTTGCCGACCACCCGCCGCTGTGTGAGGGCAGAGTGTAAATAAATGGCGTGCGGCATAACGGTTGCGCCGAGAATACCTGCTGCAAGAAGCACGCTATCGGTGCCATGAAATGTCGGCACGAAAAGTCCTTTCATCACTGAGACGGCATCCGGTTTTGCAAAAAAGGTCTGCAGCGCAAAGGCGATGACCACTACAAACAGCATGCCGGCAATACCGGCTTCAAGTGAGCGATAACCGCGGCGCTGAAGCTCCAAAATCGCGAAAGAGCCGATCGCCGCAATAATAGACGCTTCGAGCATCGGGATGCCGAACAGCAAATACAGTCCCAATGCCGCTCCGATAAATTCCGCCAGATCAGTCGCGATAATGACGAGCTCGCCTTGAATCCATAAGCCGATAGAGACAGGCTTAGGAAATTCCTCACGAGCGACCTCAGGCAGGTTTTTGCCTGTCGCGATACCGAGTTTGGCGGAGAGTGATTGGATCAAGAGCGCCATGATATTAGAAAATAAAATCACCCATAGCAGCATATATCCATATTTAGAACCTGCTGATATATTTGTTGCGAAGTTACCGGGATCGATATAGGCAATGGCTGCAATAAACGCCGGGCCTAAAAAAGGCAGCAGTCCTCTGAATCCTCTGCTTTTCCCGTCAAGCGCATCTTGGACTGCTTTGGAACGGGGAGATTGTGCTGTGATGTCCTTATTCATCATGTACTCACCTGAATTCTAATTGTTTTTGCCATACAACAAAGAGTTTCCTTAAACCAAATTATTTTATCTACATCATATGACCATCACGATTTCTTGTCAACCAATGATGTTCAAAAATGACACTCAAATTTTTCCCTGTTATGTAACATGATATGTAGGGCATCTGATAAGGTCCATACATAAAAAGACATCGTTTCAGTATGAAACGATGCCTCCTGAATCATCTAATATCTAGGCTTCCTTGCGCAGTCCGCGGAATACGAGGCTCAGTAAGAATACGAAGATCGCTGCCCCGATAATTGCCGGAATAATGGCAAATCCTGCAAGGCTTGGTCCCCAAGTTCCGAGTAAGCCATGCCCGATCCATGCGCCGATCAGCCCTGCAATCATCGAACCGAAGATTCCTCCAGGCATGCGATTGCCGACGATGGCGCTTCCGATTAGTCCAATTAAGATAGCAATAACTAATGAAACCAAAAAGCTAAGCATCATATTCACCTCTCCTTAATGATTTATATATCAATTACCGTTCTAGACAGATCCGAAACGTACAAAAGCATATTTGGTTATGATCCTGTTTTTATCTTTCTCTGCACACTGCCGTCAGCCAAATGAACAATTACTTCTGTGCCTTTATGTTCCGCAATTTCCTTCGCCCGTTCAATCGCTTCCTTTTTCGTATTCTTGATTTCAGATACACGTTTGGCATCCTCAGCTTTGACGGCCCAGCCACTTTTATGTTTGATGACATGCTCCGCTTTATTCATTAGCTCAGGTCTGGCGTCATCGTTTGCCTCCTCATCGCGTTCTGTTTCATCATCATGTTTGAGGAAGTCGTCAATTTCCTTTTTTGAGGCGTTTTCCGCCCATTCCTTTGCTTTGCTCGTCGCAATCGGAATGGCGCGTCCGTCCTCATAGCCTTCATCAATCATGGCATTCGCAATTTCAATCGCCTTTTTCTTCACAGGCTTCTCGAGATTTTTCAGTGAAGCGGGGTAATCCTTCATAGACCAAGGCATATCCATCACTCCTTCTGCTTTTATAAAAATGGTACCCGCAGGTGAAAAATAAAAACGTTTTAGAGAAAAATGAAGGTATACTATATAGTAGAAAAAAACGGAAGGGAAGTGCGAGTTGGGTGACAACAGAACGAAAAGAAGACTTACATCAGCAATTAAAAGAAATAGAGAAATGGGAAAAGGAGCAGCAAAAAGTCTGGTTTTGGGAAAAACTCAGCCGTCTCCCGTTTCAGCTGCTGGACAAGCTGACGCCGGAATTCATCCAGAAAAAGATCGGCAAGCTTTTGGATGAGGTGGGCAGCTTTGTTCAAACTGGAGGACAGTACCTGACATCGGAAAAACAGATTATCAAAACGTTTCAAAAGAAACTGCCCGAGCAAACCTTTGAATCACTGGAGGACGTACAGAAAGCGCCTCTGGCTGTTATGGATGATGTTGCTGAAGCGATGGGCAAAAACCGAATCAACGCTGCAACCGTTCAGGGAGCGACCACGGGTGTGGGCGGCGTATTTACTCTGGCGGCAGACATTCCGGCTGTGCTCGGTTTATCATTAAAAACACTGCAGGATATCGCAGTGACCTATGGCTATGATCCAAAGGAGAAAAAAGAGCGGGTCTTCATCGTAAAATGTTTGCAGCTTACTTCAGCAGATGTTGTCGGTAAAAAATCCATTCTGAAAGAATTAAAAGATTATGATCAGGACCGTACATATAAGAATGTCGCTTCCCAAATTCAAGGCTGGAGGGAAGTGGTTTTAGGCTACCGTGACACCTTTGGCTGGAAAAAGCTTTTTCAAATGGTGCCGGTCGCGGGAATGGTCTTTGGCGCGGCGGCCAATCGCTCGACCTTAAATGACATTACCGAAACAGGCATGATGCTTTATAAAAAGCGGCGCATCCTTGAGCGGCTCATAGAAACAGAACAGAATCATGAATAGAAGAAAAGCAGACGGGCACCGCATTCCGTCTGCTTTTTCAGTCAAAACACACTCAATGTGTTTTGTTTGTTTAAAAGAAATGACAGCGGGAATACAACAACCAACACCAATTAAAGGAGGAATTCAAAATGGCACAAGATAACAAAATGAGCAGAGAAGAAGCAGGTAGAAAAGGCGGAGAAACGACTAGCAAAAACCATGATAAAGAATTCTATCAAGAGATTGGTCAAAAAGGCGGAGAAGCCACTAGCAAAAACCATGACAAAGAATTCTATCAGGAAATCGGCGAAAAAGGCGGAGAAGCCACTAGCAAGAACCATGACAAAGAGTTCTATCAAGAAATCGGTGAAAAAGGCGGAGAAGCCACTAGCGAAAATCATGATAAAGAATTCTATCAAGAAATCGGCCGTAAAGGCGGAGAAGCGACAAGCAAAAATCATGATAAAGAATTCTATCAAGAAATTGGCTCAAAAGGCGGAAACGCCCGCGACAACGACTAACTAAGTAAAGCATAAAAGGCAGACAACCTGTAGATAAAAAGCGATCCGGCGCAGCAGCTGGATCGCTTTTTATGATGAAATGGAAAAAAATATACCTTCCCAATGACGCTTCTGCGGTAAAATAGGTGAAAAAGGAGTTTTCACTTATGCCTGAGATGCAAAACCTGCTGGCCATTGCAAATGAAGTCAAAGAAAAACACGCTAATTTCTCCATTTCAGAGGTCAATGACCATTGTGTACGGCTCGCTGTGTTTACAGGAGAATACGACTGGCACCATCACCCTGACTCAGATGAATTATTTATCGTTCTTGAAGGAGAGCTGCTTATTGATTTTAAGGATCAAGAAACCGCGGTGTTAAAAGCGAATGACAGCCTGCTTGTCCCAAAAGGCACCATACACCGCACACGCTCTTACGTCAGGACCGTGAATCTCTGCGTCGAGCACATTCATGCAGAAACGGTCATAACAGAGGAATCAAAATGCTGATCAAAAAGATTGTATGTGGGGTGGACGCGGCAAACGCTGAAGCATTTTCGAAGGCGCAGTCACAGTGAGGAGCACTATCATATGTAAGTGGCTTCATCAAACAGGCCGGCGGATGGCGGAAAACAGCGGATGGGCTGTTCACCGCAGAAATCACCAGCGTTTGGGAGAACAGAGAAGCTTATGATGCTTTTATGGAGAACGAACACGACATCATCTATAAAGAAATCGAGCAAAAGGGCACGATTCTCTCTATCGAAGTGACGCTGTCTCAGGTGGATGCAGAGGAGGCCGCTTGTTTATTTGACAGCAGGGACATTGAATACGAGCCTGGATGGAATGTGGCAAAAGCTTAGTATAGACAGGTACTGATTTTATCGATCATCATAACAATGGTTTTTCCTGTTCTTTTGACTGAATGCAATCAAGGAATGGCATTCAATTGAGAATCAGGTAGAATGATTCCTAAAGTTTGTGAAAATGCTGTGGACGAATTTACGGCGATCTTCAAAAACATGATGCGTTAAAAGCCAGAGGCGGAGTCTGGTTCACATTTGGGAACGGGCAAGATAGATGAACCTTTAGTACCCGCAAAAAAGCACATCCTGCATGTGAGATTGTGAAGATTGAAGGGTTAAAAGAACATTTGCAGTTAAATGGAATGGAAATCATTGACTTCCGGAAGCGGACAGATTCTATATTTCAGATCCATTTGGCAATCGTCTGGAGATGCTTGAGCGGCAGAAAACGCACAAAAAAAGATAGATCACCGCTGGAGTGATCTATCCTTTTTATGATAGCCTCTTACTCACGCCCAGGAAGCGTATTATGAACAAAAGGAGGAGCAGGCTTCAATTCCGGCTTTTCTCCAAAAGCTTTTGCTTCGTTCACATATTCAAACGCTTCTCCGTCCGGGGCTTTCTCCTTCAGCCAGTTTTGCTCGGCGCTTTCTTCACCTTCAGAGAAATTGATAAGCTGATGAGAGAATTCCTGTTTCTCGAGCGCTTTCGGGAATGTACCCGGGACAACCGGACCTTCCTGTGCTTCTAATTCTTTAATAGCGGCCAGCCATTGGTTTTGGTGCATTGTGTCACGCGCCAGCAGGAAGCTGAGCATGTCCTTGACGCCTTTGTCATCCGTCATTTCAAACAGGCGTGCAACCTGTAGACGGCCTTGTGATTCCGCATTCAGATTGGCGCGGAAGTCTGCCAGCAGGTTTCCGCTCGCTACGATGTAGCCTCCGCTCCATGGTACGCCTGTACTGCTTTCCGGCATGGCGCCTAGTCCTGATACAATGGCATGGTGAGGGTTCATGCCTCCCATGATGGAACCGATGACTGGATCATCAGCCGCTTTTTCCTGTTCATCAAGCGGGGCATCCTCAAGAAGTCTGGCGATCATGGTAGCGATCATTTCAACGTGCCCGATTTCTTCAGTTGCCGTATCCATCAGCAAATCCTTGTATTTTTCATTTCCTCTTGTATTCCAGCCTTGAAATAAGTACTGCATGGCAACAGAAATTTCTCCGAATTGCCCGCCTAAAATTTCTTGCATTTTTTTAGCGAATAATGGATCTGGACGGTCTGGCTTAGCAGGATGCTGCAGCATTTTCGTATGTTTAAACATGTACCCATCTCCTTTTTTCGTGTCTCTCTTTCTATATTTCCGATGGGAACAAAGATAAACGAAAAGCAGCGTATTGAGATGGGTTCTACGAATCCTTGCGCAGCTCCAGAAGCTCCTGAATCAGCTTCCGGCCGAAGATGGGCTCGTACTTCCGGTAAACAGGATCAAGGCGCTTCATCCAATCTTTTTTCTCTTTATCTGACAGCTCGTAGATTTTAATAGAAGAATGTTTTTTGATTTCTTCCAGCTGCTCCTTGTTCATTTCTTCGGCATACGTTTCATTCCACTCTGTCGTTTCCTGCATCGCTTCCGTCAGAATGCGTCTTGTTTCCGGTGTTTGCGCGTTCCAGAAATGCTCATCAGTCATCACAGCGTAGCCGAGGTAACCGTGGCTGCTTATTGTCAAATAGTCTTGAACATTATAAAATTTTTTAGAATAGATGTTTGAGATTGTATTTTCCTCGCCATCTACTATATTGCTTTCTAACAGCTGAAAAGTAGCATTGAAAGATTCCTGGTGGGGTGCTGCACCAAGCAGCTTGAACTGGTCCTCTATTACATTACTTTGCATAATGCGCAGGTCTTGTCCCTTTAAATCATCCGGGGTTTTGACCGGGCCTTGATTCGTGGTGATTTGCTTAAAGCCGTTTGTCCAGTACGCCAGGCCCTTTAATTGATTTTTCTTTAAGGAATCAAACAGCTGTGTTCCAATTATTCCGTGCAGCCCTTTTTTAACCGCATCATAGTCTGTAAATGCATACGGAAGATCAAGAACTCCCCATTCAGGAGAGAGCATACCGAGCTTCGATGTGGAGGGGGCGATAAATTGTACGTCGCCATTTTGCAATGCTTCGATTTCTTCAATGTCCGAATACAGGCTTCCATTCGGGAACACTTCAATTTTCATTTTCCCGCCTGATTTCTCGTTTACCAGCTCGGCGAATTTGTTGGCGGCCAGCCCTTTTGGCGTGTTTTCAGCAACAACGTGGCTGAATTTGAATACGATTTGATCCTGTAAGCCTTCCTGGTCGTCATCATATACAATCTCTTCGCCGCTGGACCGGTCATGGAATCCGATAAATAAAGCGGTTGCAATTCCGGCGATCATCAGACCGAGACATGCAAGCAAACTCTTCATGAAAAGCCCCCTCCCTTATGTTAAGAATAATGGGGCAGATGTGATTCGTAAAGACCTGAAAGGAGAAGCTGATGAACAAAAAAAAGCTCTCAATCCGCTGGAAAATCACGATCCTTTCTTACATACTCGTCATTTTCTCCTTTTTGATCGGCGGCATTGTGCTCATAGGCAATATTCAGCATACAGAGGAAAGGGAGCTGAAAAAACGGCTGATGAATACGGCTCGGACGGTGTCGGAGATGACCGAAGTGAAAGAGGCGTTATCACGAAAAGAACAAACAGAAGCCGTCCGGCATGCGGTTGAAGAGATCCGGATGATCAATGAAGCAGACTACATTGTCGTCATGGACATGGATCACATTCGCTATACTCATCCTGTCACCACAAACATCGGGAAAAAGTCAAAGGGTGCAGATGAAGAAGCTGCGTTTGCGGAGCACATTTATTTCTCAGAAGCAACGGGCGAGATCGGGACGGCTGTCCGGGCCTTTTATCCGGTAAAGGATCAGGATTTGAATCAGGTCGGCGTAGTACTCGTCGGAAAAACACTGCCGGGGATGGCTGATATTTTGTTTCATTTAAGAAGGGATATCGCCTTCATCGTAGTGCTGACACTCGGGTTCGGCCTGGCGGGTTCGTTCCTGCTGGCCCGTCATATCAAAAAACAAATGTTTCAGCTCGAGCCCCATGAGATTGTCAGAATGTATGAAGAGCGAACCGCTACCTTTCACTCTATGAACGAAGGCGTGATCGCCATTGACAACCGGCATATCATCACAATATTTAATGAAAAAGCCAAACAGATTTTTGAGGTGCAGGGCGATCTGGTCGGAAAGGTGATTTGGGATGTACTCAAGGATTCGCGCCTGCCTGAAATCGTGGAACGGAACAAGGCGGTTTATAATGAAGAAATTCGTGTGAGCGGAAAGGTCATCATGAGCAGCAGGATTCCGATCGTCATGAAGAAAAAAGTCATCGGCGCCGTCGCGATTTTTCAGGACAGAACGGAAGCGGCCAAGATGGCTGAGGAATTGACGGGTGTCAAAAACTTTGTCGAAGCGCTCCGCGTCCAAAATCATGAGCATATGAACAAGCTCCATACCATCGCAGGCCTGATCCAGCTCGGGAAATCTGAAAAAGCGCTGCAGCTGGCGTTTCAGACTTCAACCGAGCAGGAAAACGTCACAGAATTTCTGCATCGCTCCATTCAAAATGACGCCGCGGCGGGGCTTTTGTTAAGTAAAATCAGAAGGGGAAAAGAGCTCGGCATTGCTGTGCATATTGATGAAAACAGCAGCCTGCAGCAATTTCCCGAGCATGTTGACCAGCATGATATCGTCGTGCTTCTCGGCAACCTGATTGAAAATGCCTTCGGCTCGTTTGAAACCGTTCAGTCTGATGACAAACGAATTGACATCAGCATTGAACAAACGGAGGATATCCTTGCGATTTTAATAGAAGACAACGGATGCGGGATTCAACACACACATATGCCGTACCTTTATGAAAAAGGATTTACAGTGAATAAAACAGGCGGCACAGGCTATGGCCTCTATTTAGTCAAGCAAATAACAGACAAAGGATCGGGTGCGATAGAGGTCGATTCACACCCGGGACAGGGAACGTCTTTTTCAATCGTTTTTCCGATGAAGGGGGAGGAAGCGCAGCATGGCTCGTAAGGAAATCAAGGTTCTGCTCATTGAAGACGATCCGATGGTTCAGGAAGTCAATAAGGATTTCATAACAACCGTTAAAGGCTTTACCGTCTGTGCGCAAGCGGGAAACGGGGACGAAGGCATCAAGCTGATCAAAGAACAGCAGCCCGAACTCGTGGTTCTGGATGTATACATGCCAAAAAAAGACGGGATCAAAACCTTGCAGGAGATCAGAAAGCAAAAGCTTGAGGTAGATGTCATCGTCGTATCCGCTGCAAAAGACAAGGAAACAATTGCTCTTATGCTGCAAAATGGAGCAGTTGACTATATCTTAAAACCGTTTAAGCTCGAACGGATGAGACAGGCGCTTGAAAAATATAAGCGGTATAAACAAAAAATAGAGGAAAACGACACGCTGTCCCAGGATCAGCTTGATGCCATCCTCAATATCCCGCAGCAGGCCGTACAGGATCTGCCGAAGGGGTTGAATCATTTTACGATGAATGAGCTCATTGCTTTTTTGAAGCAGCAAACGTCGCCTCTTTCTGCTGAAGAGGTTGCCAAGGCTCTCGGCATCGCCAGAGTGACAGCGAGGCGATATCTTGATTATCTCGAAAAGAACGGAACGATTCAGCTTGATGTTCAGTACGGAGGAGTCGGACGCCCCGTCAACCGCTACATATTTAAAGTGTAAACCCGAGACCAAAAAGACCAAAATGTCCGTTATGAACATAAACTTCCCCGCCTCTAATGAAAACGCTATCATTCTAGTAAGAAAGACACAAAGGCGACTAGGACAGGGGAGGGAGAATATGAAACTGTTTAAAAATTTAACAGTTCAAGTCATAACCGCGGTCATCATCGGGGTCATTGTCGGATTGGTTTGGCCGGATGTCGGGAAAGAAATGAAACCGCTTGGCGATACCTTTATCAACGCTGTGAAAATGGTGATCGCTCCAATCATTTTCTTCACAATCGTTCTCGGGATTGCAAAAATGGGCGATATGAAGAAGGTTGGAAAAGTAGGGGGAAAAGCATTTATCTATTTCGAGGTTGTTACGACCCTTGCACTCATTATCGGTTTATTTGTCGTCAATATTATGAAGCCGGGTGCGGGCCTCGATTACAGCAAGCTTGAAAAGGGAGATGTCTCACAATACACCCAAAATGGCGGTCAGGGGATCGACTGGGTTGAATTTGTCACACACATCGTACCGTCCAACATGGTTGATGCCTTCGCAAAAGGGGATATTTTGCAGGTCTTATTCTTTTCCATTCTTTTCGGAGTCGGTCTAGCGGCATTAGGTGAAAAAGGGAAAAGCGTCATTGATTTTTTTGATAAAGTTTCACATGTCTTTTTCAAAATTATCGGCTATGTTATGCGTGCCGCTCCAATCGGTGCATTCGGAGCGATGGCGTATACGATCGGGCACTTCGGACTCGATTCCATCAAGCCGCTTGCCAGCTTAATGCTGTCCGTGTATATCACAATGTTCCTGTTCGTGTTTGTTGTTTTAAATATCATCTGCAAGCTATACGGATTCAGCCTGTGGAACTACCTGCGCTTCATCAAAGATGAGCTTCTCATCGTGCTCGGCACAAGCTCTTCAGAATCGGTTCTTCCGAGAATGATGGATAAAATGGAACGCTACGGCTGTTCAAAATCAGTCGTCGGGCTCGTTATTCCGACCGGGTATTCGTTTAACCTTGACGGAACATCCATTTATTTATCAATGGCGACTGTCTTTCTGGCTCAAGTGTTTGGAGTGGATCTCAGCATCGGACAGCAAATTACGATTATCCTCGTTCTGATGCTGACTTCGAAGGGGGCAGCCGGTGTGACAGGAAGCGGATTTATCGTTCTTGCGTCAACGCTGTCAGCACTTCAGGTCATTCCGCTTGAGGGTCTTGCGCTTCTGCTTGGTGTCGACCGTTTCATGAGTGAAGGAAGAGCGATTGTGAACCTGATCGGAAACGGAATCGCCACAATCATCGTTGCAAAAAGCGAAAAAGAATTCGATGAAGCAAAAAGCGTGGAGGCTGTGGAAGGCATGAAAAAAATGAAAGCAGCAGTCTGAAAAAAACGGCCCATTATGGGGCCGTTTTTTTAATTGTTTAAGAATAATTAAGGTGAGGACAGAGACCTCAGCATTTTTTTGTTATATAATTTACAAATGGATACTATATTGAATGAAGGACGTTTGTCCTAACAGGAGTGTATAAATGGCCGCTTTAGTAAAATTTTTTCAGCACCCGGGAGTAAGGCGTTTTTCCATCTTTGTCGTGTTAACTGGTGTGTTATATCTATTTAAGAGCATGATCAACTTAATATTGCTGACCTTCATTTTCACATTTCTTATGGATCGTTTGGAGCTTGTCGTCCGGCAATTTTTAAGCCGGTTCTTCCGCGTGAGCCAGCGGGTTGTCATTACGTTTCTCTACATTTTGCTGGCCGTGCTGCTTACAGTCGGAGGGTTTGTGTTTTATCCGGTCGTTGCCGCACAGATTCAGCAGCTGATCAAGCAGATTAAACATATTGCGTATCATCCAAGCAGCATTCCTTTCTTTGATGAGATCACAAGTGTTTTCGGAGATATTAATATTAGTTCGTATGTCAAAGAGGGTTTCAATGTACTATATACGTATCTGGCCGATATCAGCACATTCGGCTTGCAGATCGTGATGGCGCTCATTCTCAGCATGTTCTTCTTATTTGAGAAAAAACGGCTGTCTGAATTTATGGAGCAGTTTAAAACGAGCAAGCTTGCTGTTTTTTATAATGAGATTGCTTTTTTCGGAGGTAAATTCGCGAGAACATTCGGCAAGGTGCTTGAGGCACAATTTATCATTGCGCTCGTGAACTGCATACTGACTTTTATTGCACTCTGGATTATGCACTTCCCTCAGCTGTTGGGGCTGTCCATCATGGTTTTCTTTCTCGGATTGATCCCGGTAGCAGGCGTTGTCATCTCCCTGATTCCGCTTAGTATTATTGCATACAGCACAGGCGGCGGAATGTATGTGCTTTACATTGTGCTTGTCATTTTCGCCATTCATGCGATTGAGACATATTTCCTCAATCCGAAGCTGATGTCAGCGAAAACAGAGCTGCCGATCTTTTTCACATTTACAGTCCTGATTTTTTCTGAACACTTTCTCGGCATTTGGGGCTTAATTATCGGGATTCCGATCTTTGTATTTCTCCTTGATATTCTTGATGTAACCAACAAGGAAAATAGGCCTAAAAGACCTCGAGAGAAAAGTAACAAAAAATAGTTTACAAAATTGGATATTTTCTGTATAAATAAAACTACATCATACAAAAGTAAGCCACACGCTTAATCCTTTTTAAAAGGAGTGGGGGACCCAATCGTTTGGGGTTCATTTTTCATCTGAAAAACGGACATCTCTTCGTCCGAACCCGGCAGCTAACCTCATCAGCGTGAAGAGAGAATCCTGTGGTTTTATGATACAGCCAAAGCCCGCGGGAGTCTCTCGCGGGCTTTTTTTCAAAAAAGGAGGAATGCGGATGAAACTGGCAAGAAAGATCATCATTGCATTGGTTCTGGGTGCCGTCACGGGGATTATTCTTAATGTAACATCACCTGAATTATTTGAAAATTTGAATAAGTTTGTATTCGGGCCTCTTGGCACCATCTTTTTAAATCTCATTAAAATGCTTGTCGTACCGATTGTTTTTTTCTCTCTTACATTAGGAGTTGCCGGGCTTGGCGATCCTAAAAAGCTTGGCAGAATCGGTGTGAAGGCCATTTCTTATTTTCTCATCACGACAGCGGTGGCGATTACGATCGGGCTTATACTGGCGCTTGTCATTAAGCCGGGTGAGTTCGGCACTTATGATGTCTCATCCGCTAAATTCGAGGCAGAAGAAGCGCCGAGTGTTGCTGACACACTTCTGAACATGATTCCGGCCAATCCCGTTCAAGCGATGACCGAAGGAAATATGCTCCAGATTATCGTGTTTTCCATTTTTGTCGGACTCGGGATTACGATGCTAGGCAAAAAAGCGGATATGCTTTTGAAAGTCGTGGAGCAGGGCAATGAACTGATGATGTATCTGGTCAACCTGGTCATGAAGTTTGCGCCATACGGCACGTTTGGTCTCATTGCGACAGCTATCGGCAGCCAGGGATTCAGTGCAATAAAAGCGATGGGGCTGTACATGATTGTTGTTACACTGTCTCTTGTCATACATGCAATCGTCACATACGGTTCAACAGTGGCTCTTTTAGCAAAAAGAAATCCGATTACATTCTTTAAAGATTTCTCAGAAGTTATGGTCGTTGCGTTCAGTACCTCAAGCAGCAATGCAACGCTTCCGGTATCAATGGATGTAGCCCAGAAAAAACTAAAAGTGCCTGAGCCGATCAGCAGCTTCGTTCAGCCGCTCGGGGCGACGATTAACATGGACGGGACAGCCATTATGCAAGGGGTGGCCACCATCTTCATTGCACAGGTATTCGGACATGATCTTACATTTACGCAATTGCTGATGGTGATATTGACGGCTGTATTAGCAAGTGTGGGAACTGCGGGTGTTCCGGGAGTCGGTTTGATTATGCTCGCCATGGTGCTTCAATCAGTCGGCTTGCCTGTTGAGGGTATCGGATTGATCCTCGGAATAGACCGCTTGCTCGATATGCTTCGCACAGTGGTCAACACAACAGGAGACGCGGCCTGTGCCGTCATCATTACAGAAACAGAAAAGAACAAACAGCCGGAGCAAGCACCGACTCTATCGGTTTAACCAAACATTTGGAAGCAACAAATGCTATAATACAAACAGTGCCTATTTTTAGGCACTGTTTATTTTTGTCGAAAAAAGGAGGAAGGCTTTATGGCTGAGCCGATTTTACATATTGAAGGCCTTGATAAAAAAATAGGGTCTAAACAGATTTTAAAACAGATCAGCATGGACGTCAGGCAGGGAGAGATTATCGGTCTTCTCGGTCCGAACGGTTCCGGAAAAACGACACTCATCCGCATCATCGTCGGACTGTTAAAACAAAACAGCGGAAGCGTGGCCATCAACGGATTCAAGCATGATACTGAGTTCGAACAAGCGATGGAAGCTGTCGGCGCGATTGTGGAAAACCCTGAGTTTTACCCGTACCTGTCAGGCTGGGAAAACCTCAAACACTTTGCAAATATGCACAAAAAGATAACTGATGAAAGACTGGACGAAGTGGTGGAAAGAGTCGGGCTGACATCAGCGATTGATGATAAAGTGAAAACCTACTCCCTCGGCATGCGCCAGCGTCTCGGCATTGCTCAGGCGATTCTTCACCGGCCGAAGCTTCTCATTTTAGATGAGCCGACAAACGGTCTTGATCCTGCCGGTATGAAGGATTTTCGCGATCATATTAAGGAGCTCGCTGAAGAGGAAGGAACAGCGGTTTTATTCGCTACTCATTTATTGCGTGAAGTTGAAGACCTGTGTGACCGTGTGATCATCATACAAAAAGGCGAGATCAAAGCAGAAGTAAGCCTGAATGGAGCCGGTCAGAAAACGGAGAAAGCCGTTATAGAAGTGCAGCCGGCGGAAAAAGCGCTCGATTGGCTGATGGGCAATGGGTACTCAGCTGAACGTAAAGACGGCTCCATCGTGGTGGATATAGCGAAAGAAAATATACCAGAGCTGAACCGCTCGCTAGTCGGACAAGGACTGAACGTATTTTCAATTATGCCTTATACGCAGTCACTGGAAGACGAATTTATTAAAGCGACAACCGCTCATCAAGAGGAGGGAGAAGAGCTTGTCTAAATTAATATGGAATGAACATATGAAACTCTTTAATCGGAAAGTTACATTTGTTTCGCTTATATTGATGGCCGTTTTTCAATTTTTCATGGCGCTGATCATTAAACGGATCGTTATCAGTGCCGGAACTGACGAAAATTTCATCGGCTACTTTTCCTATACACCGAGCCTGAATATCTTGCTGCAGGCGTTAACCATTGTCATTGCAGCGACGATTATTTCTAATGAATTTGATAAAAAGACAATCAAATTTCTGCTCATACGCCCGGTCAAGCGGCAAAAGGTCTTTTGGTCGAAACTAATGACAGTTGTAATGGTCAGCTTCTATCTTTATCTGGCATACTACATTCTGGCTTTATTATTCGGTCTTGTCTTTTTTGGCACGTCCGTGACATCTGAATCAAAAACATTGTTCATCAACACATTGGAGCTAATCGGCACAAACTGGCTTGAAGCGGTGCTGATGGGATTATTCGGTTTGCTTTGTTCATCACTGTTCCGCAACAGTGCCATTTCAGTTGTTGTTTCTTTTGTTGTTTTATATGGAGCAAGTTCACTTGTGCAAATCATGAAGCTGTTTGAAAACAAATGGGGAAGCTTTTTGCTTTTTGCAAACACGGACTTCACTCAATACAAAAGCGGACAAACGGCTCTGTTTTCAGGCATGACGCCATTGTTCTCTGTAGGGATTATTGTGATTCATGCTGTTTTCTTCATTGCCGTTGCCTGGTGGAGTTTCTGCAAACGGGATGTTCGAATCTAAAGGCAAGGAATGACATTTTTGTGAAAAAGCTCACGTAAATCAATATCATTCAATGTTTTGGTTTATAATAAAGGTACTGACGGAGGTGTCTCGAATTGAGGAACTTTATTACCGCTTTACCGATTGTATTGCTGCTTGGATTCTCATTTGTGTCATTCATGTTTCAGTTTGAACATCTTGTATATTTCAGGCTCGCGCTGGGGTTGTTTTCTCTCGTGGGGCTGTACATGATATATAAAATGAAGACGGGTATCCGTTATTTTATCATATATCTGTATGCAAGCTGGATTGTGCTTGCGGCAGTTACTGCCTTTGAAGAGCCGATTTTCTCAAGCTTTTTCTTCGGCGGATTGGTCATGACAATGGGTTACCTGACTTATATGCTCATTTATCTCGGTATGAAACAAGACCGGGATGCAAATCCGGTTTAAACACGCTGTTCCCTCGGGAACGGCGTGTTTTTCTATCGTGGACAAATTGTTAACAGTTGCGGAATCATGGCTGGAAATCTATAATACATATTAAATTTATCGGAATTGAAAAAATGGGGGGCTGCCGGATGTCATTATTTGTACGGAACGAAAAACAGCGGCAATGGATAGAGAAAATAGGACAGCTAGCGGATGAATTTCAGCAAACAGCCGCTGAGGATGATGAACAGGGACGATTTCCTGCCGAAAAAATACAAAAACTGCGTGATTCGGGATATACGGCGATAACCGTGCCAAAATCCCATGGAGGAGCAGGAATGTCTGTTTACGACATGCTGCTTTTTCAAGAGCGGCTTGCACGGGGAGATGCTCCTGCAGCTCTGAGCATCGGCTGGCATTTAAGCGTGATGGGAGAGCTCGGAGAAGGAAACAGCTGGGATGAAGATGTGTTTGCGTTTATCGCAAAGGAAGTCCAAAACGGCGCCGTGATCAATAGAGCAGCGACAGAAGCGAAAACTGGGAGCCCGACCAGGGGAGGACGCCCCGGGACTGCCGCCGTCAAAAAGGACGGCAAATGGGTGGTGAATGGAAGAAAAACGTTTACGACAATGTCGCAAGCGCTTGATTATTTTTTAGTGACGGCATGGATTGAAGAAAAACAAACAACAGGTGTCGTGTTGGTTCATAAAAATGATCCTGGTGTATCAATTGAAGAAACATGGGATATGATGGCGATGCGGGCTACCGGCAGCCATGATCTTGTATTAAACGAGGTAACGCTGGAGGACAATAAACTGGTGGAGCTGCTTCAAGGGCCGCGGGGAGCAAAGCCAAATGGCTGGCTGCTCCATATTCCGGCGGTTTATCTTGGCGTGGCTCAAGCTGCTAGAGACTATGCGGTGCGCTTTGCCTCCGAGTATTCTCCAAATAGTTTGAAGGGGCCGATCAAGGATGTTCCGGCCGTTCAGCAAAGAACAGGCGAAATGGAGCTTGAATTGCTGAATGCCAGACACTTTCTTTTTCATGCGGCTGAATTGTATGACGATCCGGAGCGCCGCCCTTACTTGAAGAGTGAGCTCGGTGCGGCAAAACATATCGTCACAAACGCCGCGCTTTCTGTTGTAGACAAAGCGATGAGAATTGCAGGGGCCAAAAGCCTCGAACGCACCAATCCGCTTCAGCGCTATTACCGGGATGTGCGCGCCGGTCTCCATAACCCGCCGATGGACGACGCGGTCATTCAAAAGCTGGCCGCAGAAGCCTTTCATTAAATAAAAAAGAGCCTTTGCCGGCTCTTTTTTATGTATTGTTTTGTTCCTGAAGATTCTTCTGATGCTTGCGGTCAATTCTGTCGTAAATGACGTTCATCAGCTTTGGATTGCCCATGATCGCCTCTTTGTTTTCCTGGATCAGCTGTTGGTAGGTTTTTATTTTACGCTTTGGCATGCCCTGGCGCCTCCTGACAATGTTTTGTATTCACTTTCCAGCTCCATCAGCGACAATTCATACAAATGACGCTTGGACTTTTTGTATATACCATTCTGTATTAACAGATGAATGAGATGCTTTTTTCTGATTTCTGCAGACTGAGGTGTCATTGTGTCACCAACCTCCAATCAAACGATATTGATAATCATTATCAATTAATCTCAGTATACAATGCCCTCCACAGCCTGTAAAGGTGAAAACAGTCCTATTCTTTCGTAAGTAAGCAAACCTTCAACATATCGACAAAAAGTTTCCCGGGCAATAATTTGCTGTCGAAATTTCCCTCCCCGTTGAGAATCGCTGCTGCTATTTTTCATGTTTTTAACCATACTATGTAATAGAATGGAGGCTGGTATTCAATGGGGAGGAGAGATAATCTTAAAAAGGGAGAAAAAGGAGCACTCCTCAATATTTTGGCATATATCATTCTTGCTGCTGTGAAGCTGACAATCGGAATACTGTATCATTCTGAAGCGCTGAGAGCAGACGGGTTAAACAATGGGACAGATATTGTGGCGTCAATAGCGGTGCTGATCGGACTGCGTATTTCGCAAAGGCCGGCTGACAGTGACCACCCATATGGCCATTATCGGGCTGAAACAATTTCGTCCCTTATTGCGTCTTTTATTATGATGGCTGTTGGAATTGAAGTGTTAATCGGCGGAGGAAAAGCGATTGCGGGCGGCACATCAGAAACGCCAAGTCTTATCGCGGCGTGGACGGCTTTAGGCAGTGCAGTGTTTATGTACGGCATCTATTTATATAACAAAAGACTCGCATCATCCATTAAAAGCTCTGCACTTATGGCGGCGGCGAAGGACAGCAGGTCAGACGCATTTGTAAGTGCCGGAGCGTTTATCGGTGTTTTTTCGTCCCAGCTGCAGCTGGCCTGGATAGATCCGGTTACGGCTTTTATTATCGGAATCATCATTTGCAAGACAGCCTGGGATATCTTCAAAGACGCTTCGCATTCATTAACGGACGGGTTCCATTTGAAAGATCTTGAACCTTATAAACAGACTGTCGGCCGGATAGAAAATGTGCATCGTCTTAAGGACGTGAAAGCGCGATACTTGGGCAGCACAGTACATATAGAGATGGTCATTACAGTGGATCCGAAGCTGACAGTAGAGGAAGGCCACGGGGTCGCAGATGAGGTAGAAAACAAAATAAAACATGAACACGATGTCACTCATGTTCATGTTCACGTAGAGCCCGACGACATAAAATAGGGCTGCTGATCGAATTAGCTTATATGTTCTGATAAGAATTCAGTCACTTCTTCAGGCGTTTTGGCATTGGCGCTGTGAAGATGGCCTGTTTTTTCTCCATTTTTGAAAATGAGCAGGCTTGGAATACCCATTACCTGATATGTTTCAGCCAGTTCAGGAAGCTCGTCCTTATTCAGCTCGTACCAATCGTTTTGATTGTACGTTTCCAAAATATCGCCGATGAACATATTCATGCGTGTGCAGTCAGGGCACCAATCAGCATAAAACTTTACAATGATTTCTTTATCAGATTGAATCAATTCATTAAATTGTTCTTTTGTTGTGATTTTTTTCATATGTCACATCTCCTTTTCAATGCCATTTTAATATAAAATAAAAAGGAATTACATACAAATGCATTCAGCTTCAGCATGCCCAAAAATAATTAGATCATTTTCTTGTGAAAGTGATAAGATAGTAAAGATGAATTGTAGTGGGGGGAGTATCCATTGAAAACAAGTCTAGGATTAGTGTACGGCGGTAAGTCAGCCGAACATAATGTTTCGCTTCAGACAGCTCTGGCTGTAACAAAAGCGCTAAATACTGAGAAGTTTGATATACATCCAATTTATATAACTGAAAAAGGCGAATGGATAAGAGGCGCACGTTTAACAGAGCCTGTTTCCAACGTAAAAATGCTTCAGCTTGAGCAGGGCGGAACTGCTTTTTCTCCATCTGCTCTCAACCAGGAGATGTTTCCGCAGGAAGTGTCACAACAAAATGAAGCAATTGATGTCGTCTTCCCGCTCCTGCACGGCCCGAACGGAGAGGACGGAACGATTCAGGGAATGCTTGAACTTTTAAATATTCCTTATGTCGGCAACGGTGTGCTCGCTTCCTCAGCTGGTATGGATAAAGTTGTCATGAAGCATTTGTTTGCGCAAGCCGGCCTTGCACAGGCGAAATACACAGCCTTCCTTAAAAAAGACTGGACTCGTTCTCCAGAAGAAAGCTGCGAGCAAGTAGAACAAGAATTGGGCTACCCTTGCTTCGTGAAGCCGGCCAACCTTGGCTCAAGCGTCGGAATCAGCAAATGCCGAAACCGTGAAGAACTGCAAAAAGCGTTTGAGCTGGCGTTCCAATATGACCGGAAAGTCGTAGTCGAAGAAGGCATCAACGGCCGCGAAATTGAAATCGGCGTTCTCGGAAATGATGATCCTAAATGCTCTGCAGTTGGAGAAATCGCACCTAAGACAGATTTCTACGATTACAAAGCGAAATACGAGGATGGAGACACTGACCTGATTATTCCTGCGGCTGTAACAGATGAGGAATACGCGAAAATCAGTGACATGGCGATCAGAGCGTTTAAATCAATTGACGGTTCAGGACTTGTCAGAGCCGACTTTTTCCTGACAGCTGACGGCGAAGTGCTGATCAATGAAGTAAACACGATGCCAGGTTTTACACCGTTCAGCATGTTCCCGCTTCTCTGGAAAGAAGCCGGAGTTGAATATGCTGACCTCATTGAACAGCTTGTAGAGCTGGCTAAAGAACGCCACGCTGAAAAACAATTGATTAAACATACATTCTAAATGAAGACGGACACTGCCGGTAAAAGGGCAGTGTCTTTTCCCGTATATCACCAAAAGAAAGAGAGGGACCTTACTTGATTAAGCGAACCGTAAAAAAAATTGCCGAAATGGTCAAAGGCACACTGACAAACCCGCAATATGAAAATACAGTCATTCATGGAGTTGCTACAGATACAAGAAAGCTGGAAAGCAATCAGCTTTTCATCCCGCTGAAAGGGGAACATTTTAACGGCCACACTTTTGTGCCGCAGGCTTTTGAAGCTGGTGTGTCTGCCGTTCTGTGGAACCGCTCGGAACCAAATCCGCCCGAGAATCAAGCTGTGATTCTGGTGGAAGATACATTGTCTGCACTCCAGCAGCTTGCAAAAGCTTATTTACAGGAGCTGGGCACACGTGTCATCGGGGTAACAGGAAGCAACGGCAAAACGACGACCAAAGACATGATTCACACTGTCCTGCAAACGCGGTACCGCGTCCATAAAACAGGAGGAAACTTCAACAACCATATCGGGCTGCCGCTTACAGTGTTAGCGATGCCTGAAGATACAGAAATTGCCGTACTGGAAATGGGAATGAGCGCAAAAGGAGAAATTGACCTCCTGAGCCGCCTGGCAAATCCGGATGCGGCTGTGATAACGAATATCGGCGAATCCCACATGCAGGATCTTGGTTCAAGAGAAGGCATTGCGGAAGCGAAACTGGAAATTATCAACGGCCTGAAAGAAGACGGTGTGCTGATTTATATCGGAGACGAACCGCTCTTGCAAAAGGACTACAGCTGCCAAACGAAAACGTATGGTACTGGGGCGCAAAACGATTATCAGCTGCAGGATGTCAGCCAGAGTGAAGCGGGAACCCATTTTACGATCAAAGGCATAGAAAAAACGTTTTTTATCCCTATACTGGGCAAACATAATGTGATGAACGCCATGGCGGCAATCGCTGCAGGGGCTTATTTCGGCATCACACCTGAGGATGCGGCAAAAGGATTAAGCGGCCTGAAGGTCACCGGCATGAGACTTGAATTGATGAAAACAGACAGCGGCATTTCTATTATTAATGACGCTTATAACGCGAGCCCGACGTCGATGAAGGCTGCAATCCAACTGACAGAAAGCCTTGAAGGATACGGGAAGAAAATGGTCGTGCTCGGAGACATGCTTGAACTCGGCGATCTTGAAGAAACGTTCCATAAAGAATGCGGCGCTGTGATCAGCCCGGACAAAATTGACCACGTCTTTACGTATGGAAAACTTGGGGCATTTATCGCGGAAGGTGCGATGGAACATTTTAGCGAAGAACGCATCAGCCACTTCAGCGACAAAAAAGATCTCACTCAGGCCCTGAAGAATAAAGCGGCAAAGGGAGATTTGATTTTATTCAAGGCGTCAAGAGGTATGAAGCTTGAAGAAATCGTTAAAGATTTAATGGAGAGCCCGTTTTCTTAAAAAATCCTGCGGAAAAAAGCAGATTGCAATCATAAAATAAAAATGATGTGCAGACACTAATGTATGCCGGCCCGAAATAATTTATGTATGACCGGCTGAGGCTATGGTACAATAATGACAGGTTTATTTCGCGATACGAAAATATGTGTACGGACCGCCACCCGCTGACCTTAGGTTTTCCGCGGACACAAGGAGCGGGATTGGGCATCGTCCGGCATATTTGGTTAGCAGGTCAGCGAGCGCATTCAAAATGCTGATCTGCTTACCGCGTTATTGAAAAACAAGTAGTGTAATGGTAAGATAAAACTTAAAGTAATTCGGGCTTTGTATACGTAAGGATCCTGTCCTTTTTCCATGGAGGGCAGTTTTTAAGTGGTAAATCACGACATTACTGAAACAGCAATTAGAAGGAGTTTGAATAATTTGACTATAACGTTTCAAGATTTTCAATTAAGTTCTGATCTCATGAAGGCAATTAACCGTATGGGATTTGAAGAAGCAACGCCGATTCAGGCACAAACGATTCCGCTCGGACTTTCAAATAAAGATGTCATTGGACAAGCGCAAACAGGTACAGGTAAAACAGCTGCGTTTGGTATACCCCTTGTTGAGAAAATTAACCCCGAGTCTCCTAATATTCAAGCAATCGTAATCGCACCAACCCGTGAACTAGCCATTCAAGTATCTGAAGAATTATATAAAATCGGACAAGATAAACGTGCGAAAGTTCTTCCTATTTACGGTGGGCAGGATATTGGACGACAAATCCGGGCGTTAAAGAAAAATCCGCATATCATTGTCGGAACACCGGGACGTCTTCTTGACCACATTAACCGCCGCACGATTCGTTTAAACAATGTAAATACTGTTGTAATGGATGAAGCGGATGAAATGCTGAATATGGGGTTCATCGACGACATCGAATCTATTCTTTCAAATGTGCCGAGCGAGCATCAGACGCTTCTGTTCTCAGCTACAATGCCAGCGCCGATCAAACGCATTGCAGAGCGTTTCATGACTGAGCCTGAACACGTAAAAGTAAAAGCAAAAGAAATGACTGTTTCTAACATTCAGCAGTTCTATTTGGAAGTACAGGAACGTAAAAAGTTCGACACACTGACTCGTCTTCTTGACATTCAGTCTCCTGAGCTTGCGATTGTATTCGGACGTACAAAACGCCGTGTTGATGAACTGGCAGAAGCCCTGAACCTTCGCGGATATGCAGCTGAAGGAATTCATGGTGATTTAACGCAGGCGAAACGTATGGTTGCGCTTCGCAAATTTAAAGAAGGTGCAATCGAAGTACTTGTTGCAACTGATGTTGCAGCTCGCGGACTCGATATCTCAGGTGTTACACACGTGTACAACTTCGACGTGCCTCAAGATCCTGAAAGCTATGTTCACCGTATCGGAAGAACAGGCCGCGCAGGTAAAACAGGTATGGCGATGACGTTTATCACACCGCGTGAGAAAAGCATGCTTCGCGCAATTGAACAAACAACGAAACGCAAAATGGACCGCATGAAAGAGCCGACACTTGATGAAGCGTTAGAAGGCCAGCAGCAGGTTACAGTTGATCGTCTTCGTACGACAATCAGCGAAAACAACTTGAACTTCTACATGACAGCGGCAGCTGAGCTGCTTGAAGATCATGATGCAGTGACAGTGGTTGCAGCGGCTATCAAAATGGCTACAAAAGAGCCGGATAGCACGCCTGTTCGCTTAACGGACGAAGCGCCGATGATCGGCAAACGCTACAAAAACCAACGCACTTCTAAACGCAGAGACGGACAAGGCGGCGGTTACCGGGGCGGTAAAGGGAAAAGCAACAACCGTTCTTCCTATGATAAAAAGCGTTCAAACGATCGCCGTTCTTCAGGTGACAGACGCCAGAAAAAATCATACTAATTCTGTAAAGAATATAAGAGCCTAAAACATGAGTTGTTTTGGGCTTTTTTTATGTTCAAAAATTCATGGACATTAAGCAAACTTTCAGCTGACGGCACCGTTTTTTCTATGTATGCTTAAAGATGAAACTTTTTCTGCATAAGTGCGTATAAGTAACGATGATAAAAACGGGAGGTAGGTATTTTGAGAAAGCAGCCAAAAAACCAAATCAGTCCAGACGGATTAAAGGTTTGGCGACTTCAAGAGATAATCATATCCGCTGTCTGCTTGCTTATTGTCATAGCAGTTGCAGTGTTCAGTTATTTTTTTCATTGGCCGTACTGGATCAGCGGCGTGCTCGGCGCAGTTTGGCTGCTGGGTTCGGTTGTGACGATTTATCTGATTCCAAAGATCCGGCACAAAGTGTGGCGTTATGAAGTTCATGAAAACGAAATAGATATTCAATCAGGTATCTTTGTTGTGACACGCGTGATCGTGCCGATGGTCAGGGTTCAGCACGTAGACACATCGCAAGGGCCGTTATTAAGAAAATACAATCTGGCAACAGTGAAAATCTCCACGGCAGCAACTGTGCATTCAATTCCTGCTTTAGAGATGGAGGAAGCGGATCAGCTGAGAGACTCCATTTCGCGCCTGGCAAGGGTGACTGACGATGATGTCTGAACCGAAACGCCTTCACCCGGCGGCAGTCATTTTGAATTTATCCCATACCATTATTCAAACGATAAAAAATATTATTCTGCCATTCTTTTTTGTGTATATCGTCAACTCTAATCATACTGTCCGTTTTTACGGAGCCATCGCGCTCGGCGTTTTGTTCATCTGGCTCGTGGCAGCAAGCATCATCAAATGGAGAAAGTTTTCCTATCGAATCGAAGATGATGAATTCAGAATCGAAGAAGGCTTGTTTGTGACGAAAAAGAGGTATATATCGATTGACCGGATTCAAACGATGAATACGAGTGCGGGTGTGGTCCAGCAAATTTTCAAGCTTGTCAAACTGCAAATTGAAACGGCTGGCGGCGGCAAAGAGGCGGAAGCGGTATTGTCGGCTATATCAGTTGAAGAAGCTGAAAGAATCAAAGAAGCCGTATTCAAGAAAAAAGCAGAAAGAAATTCAATCGATACCGATGAAGGCCTGTCAGGAGATAAAGAGGCGCTCCCGGATGCAGAGCCGCAGGTGAACTACAGCATGAATGCAAAAGAATTACTTATGGCCGCTTCAACTTCCGGAGGAATCGGCGTGATTATCTCTGCTGTATTTGCGCTCATTTCTCAGCTGGATGAGGTGCTGCCGATGGATTGGCTCTTTAAGAAATTCTCCTTTCTGCAGCACGCCAATATAGGCATATACGCCGTACTTATATTTATTGGTTTATTTATCACCTGGATTCTCAGCATAGCCGGCATGATGTTCAAATATGCTAACTTTCAAATCATGAAAAAAGAGCAGGAATTGGTGATTTCAAGGGGTATTATTGAAAAACACCAAGTCACCATACCGCTTCGCAAAATACAAGCCATCAAAATAAAAGAAAACATCATCCGCCAGCTTTTCGGTTTTGCGACGGTGTCAATCGTCAGCGCGGGCGGCGGAGGAGACCCGGAAAAAGCAGAGGGCGCTTCGACCATTCTGTTTCCGATGATCCACAAAAAAAAGCTTCCCGGCATGCTGCGTACTTTTACGCCGGAATACACGCTGGAAGAAAATCGCCGCCATCTGCCGCGGCGCGCATTGAAGCGGTACTTATTCCGCTCAACCATTTTCTCCATCTTTTTCATCATTCCGCTGTGTATTTTCTTTCAGCCATGGGGTTATCTCTCGATTGTCCTGCTGCCGATTGAATTGTTTTTCGGGTATCTTGCTTATAAAGATGCGGCCTGGGTGATCAGCGGAGACCGTCTCCAGCTGACATCGAGATTTATCGGCAGAACGACTGCAATTGTGTTGAGAAAGCGAATGCAGGTATGCAAAACGAGCCAATCTTATTTTCAAAAGAAGGGGAAGCTGTATACTATTTCCACCTCGGTAAAATCGTCAAGCCATATGGAAGAATTAACGGTGAGAGATGTGGGAGAAGAGGATGCAGATTTCATTTTAAATTGGTACTCATATGAAAAAGCGGACGGTTAATACCGCCGCTCTTTTTTTTGCACACATAAAAAAGACAGGAGAAACCCGCCGCAAAGTCCAAACAGGTGGGCCATCATGTTAATATTGGAGTTGATAAACGACATGAGAACGGCAAAGGCAAGCAATGTGATAATCATTTTGGAGTTGTCCTGCCCGATCAGCTCTTTACGATAAAGAACCATAAACAGATAAACGCCGAACAGCCCGAAAATCGCGCCGGAAGCCCCGACATGCACATAATCCAGCGGTTCTGTAAAATACGTGCCGATGTTTCCGATCATTCCGGAGCCTGCATACACAAGAAGGAAGCGCGCTTTTCCAAGCATTCGTTCCAGAGCCGGCGCAAATAAAAAGATGGACATTGAATTAAACAGCAAATGGGTAAACCCTGCGTGAAGAAAAATCGGCGTGACCAGCCGCCACCATTCACCGTTAGCGACGCCAAGGTTATAGCCTGTGACAGCGTCTCTCCACAACACGACTGAAGGAACAGGAAGTGAAAAGAAAAGCCAGAGAACGGCCTGAGCAGCCAATATAAAGGTGACAACGGGATAAAGCCTGATAAAGGTTTGAAAGTTTTCAGTCCGTATAAACATGCCGAGCCCCATTTCATCATTTTGGTATTTCTATAGTAACACGTTTATGAGACAAACCATTCAAATAGTACAAGCGCAAAGGAGGGTGTAAAACATGATTTACGGTATAGGATTAGACATCGTTGAGCTTAAGCGGATCGCTTCAATGGCCGATCGCCAGAAACGATTTGCCGAGCGTATTTTAACAGGCGGCGAACTTGCTCAGTATCATGAGCTTTCTGAGAAAAGAAAAATTGAATTTCTCGCAGGAAGATTTGCGGCAAAAGAAGCTTTTTCGAAAGCATACGGCACAGGAATAGGCAAGAAATTAAGTTTTCAAGATATTGAAGTGACAAAAAATTCGAATGGCAAGCCTTTTATTGTTTGCGCAAAGCTGAGCCAAGCCGCTGTTCATGTGTCAATCACTCATACGAAGGAATATGCGGCTGCACAGGTTGTTATTGAAAGGTTGTCAAGCTAGTCTGCATATTAGGGACACCCCTCTCATATATTTGATAATGCATTAAGGGAGACGAGTTGTTTGAGGCTTTTATGGTACGCCTCTGTTCTGTTTAACCGTGTACCGAGCGTACCGTTAAAGTCAAACAAGCGATTTCTTCCTTTTACATCAATTGAGAAAAAGGGGTTGAAAAAGGTGAGAAAAAGCTTTGTTTTGCTTTTAACGGGACTGCTGGCTGTCCTTATTCTTTCTGCCTGCGGACAAAAATCACAGGAAGATGTCGTTACCGGGCTGGACGAGAAGGCGAAAGAATATACCTCGTACAAAGCAAAAGCAAAAATGACCATTGAGACAGGGAGTGACCCGCAAGTATACAATGTGGAAATCTGGCACAAAAAACCGTCTCTGTACCGGGTCTATTTGGAAAATCCGAAAAAGGACCAAAACCAAGTCATTTTACGAAATGAAAACGGAGTATTTGTTCTCACACCGTCTTTAAATAAGAGCTTCAGGTTTCAAAGCGACTGGCCAAACAACAGCAGCCAAGTCTATTTGTTTGAATCGCTTGTAAAGGATGTTCAAAATGATTCGGATGCAGTCTTCACTTCAAAAGAATCAGAATACGTATTTGAAACAAAAACGAACTATCAGCATAACAAAATGCTTCCGACACAAGAAATCACATTTAACAAGAAGGACATGAGCCCGCTATCTGTCAAAGTCATGGATACCGACCGTAAAGTGATGGTGAAAGTAGAGTTCAGCAGCTTCCAATTCAATAAGCAATTTGACAAAGAGTCCTTTGATGAAAAGAAAAATATGACCCTTTCTCAAATGGATGTCGCCACTAGCGCGAAGCCTTCCGACTCTTTTGCCGTCAAAACGCCGCTTGAACTGCCGCTAGGCGTAAAACTGCTTGAAGAAAAAGATATTTCAACGGAAGATGGCAAGCGCGTCATCATGACTTACGGCGGAGAAAAATCGTTTACCTTAATTCAGGAAAAAGCCCAGGTTGCGAAAGCGTCCTCCTCAGTCACGCTGAACGCGGAACCGGTGAATCTCGGCTACACAATCGGCGCTTTGTCAGATGCTTCGCTAACATGGACTTACGAAGGCGTGGATTATCTTCTGTCATCAAAAGATCTTTCACAAGAGGAGATGGTGACAGTCGCCAAAAGCATGAAGGGACAATCATCCAAATAATCTCCTAAAGGCCGAATCAAATTTGGCCTTTTTTTCGTCAGGCAGAATTTCACTTTGCCCTATAATTTTAGTATGATATGTAAATGATATTGAATAAACGCTAGGAAGTGTCATAAATGAGCACAAAACCTTTTTACAGAGACACGTGGGCGGAAATTGATCTGTCCGCGATTAAAGAAAATGTCAGTAATATGAAAAAACACATCGGTGAACATGTCCACCTGATGGCGGTTGTGAAAGCAAATGCCTACGGACATGGGGATGCCGAAGTAGCGAAGGCGGCTCTTGAGTCAGGTGCTTCATGCTTAGCCGTGGCGATCTTGGATGAAGCGATTTCTCTTCGCCAGCGGGGCCTGAAAGCGCCTATATTGGTGCTCGGCGCGGTTCCTCCGGAGTATGTGAAAATCGCGGCGGAATACGATGTGACGTTAACGGGTTATTCTGTTGAATGGCTTCAGGAAGCTGCGCGCCACCTCAAGAAAGCTTCCCTTCATTTTCATCTGAAAGTCGATACGGGAATGAACAGGCTCGGCGTAAAAACAGAAGAAGAGATTCATCACGTGATGAAAATTCTGGAGCGCAACCCAGGCTTAAAATGCAAAGGGGTCTTCACTCATTTTGCGACTGCTGATGAAAAACAAAGAGACTACTTTCTGATGCAGTTTGAACGCTTTAAAGAATTGATTGCTCCTCTGCCTTTAAAGAAAATGATGGTTCACTGCGCCAACAGCGCCGCCGGCCTGCGTCTGAAAAAAGGCTTTTTTAACGCGGTCAGATTTGGCATCGGCATGTACGGCCTGCGTCCGTCAGCGGAAATTACCGATGAAATCCCGTTTAAACTGCGTCCCGCATTCACCCTGCATTCGACCCTGTCGCATGTCAAAAAGGTACATAAAGGGGAAAGTGTCAGCTACGGGGCGGAATACACGGCGGAAAAAGACACATGGATCGGAACGGTACCCGTTGGCTATGCGGACGGCTGGCTCCGCCAATTAAAGGGAACAGAGATACTCGTGAAAGGAAAACGGCTGAAAATCGCCGGCCGAATCTGCATGGACCAATTTATGGTGGAGCTGGATCAGGAATATCCGCCGGGCTCAAAAGTCACATTGATCGGCTGCCAGGGGGATGAATATATTTCCATGGATGAGGTCGCAGGCAGGCTCGAAACCATTAACTACGAGGTGGCTTGTACAATAAGTTCCCGCGTTCCCCGTATGTTTTTGGAAAATGGGAGTATAATGGAAGTAAGAAACCCTTTATTGCAGGGGAATGCAAGCGAATAGCTCATATCACGATAGAGAATTTTTAAAACAGCTTTGCTTGAAGAGTGAATAATGGTATCATTATCACTGGATGGATAAAAGAGTCGTATCCGTAAGTTTGGTGGAGGTGTATGTTTTTTGTCTGAATCCAGCGCAAGAACCGAAATGAAAATCAGCTTGCCCGAAAACCTAGTAGCTGAATTGGATGGTGTAGCGATGCGGGAGAAACGAAGCAGAAACGAACTGATATCACAAGCAGTGAGAGCCTATGTCAGCGAACGAACAACTCGTCACAACCGTGATTTGATGAGACGCGGCTATATGGAAATGGCGAAAATCAACCTGAACATTTCTTCCGAGGCTCACTTTGCGGAGTGCGAGGCTGAAACGACAGTTGAGCGCTTAGTCAGCGGAGGATAATCATTTGATTGTGAAACGCGGCGATGTTTATTTTGCTGATTTATCTCCTGTTGTTGGCTCAGAGCAAGGCGGGGTGCGCCCGGTTTTAGTGATCCAAAATGACATCGGAAATCGCTTCAGCCCAACTGCTATTGTTGCAGCCATAACAGCCCAAATACAGAAAGCGAAATTACCAACCCACGTCGAAATTGATGCAAAACGCTACGGTTTTGAAAGAGATTCCGTTATTTTGCTGGAGCAAATTCGGACGATTGACAAGCAAAGGTTAACGGATAAGATTACTCATCTGGATGATGAAATGATGGATAAGGTTGATGAAGCCTTACAGATCAGTTTGGCACTCATTGATTTTTAGTAATATTTACCTGGTTGCTCAAATAGAGCAACTTTTTTTGTTTTCAAAAAACATTAACGATATAATAGTGGAATAACGAAAAAATATGTTGTTTTTTATCGGGAGGTAAGCGAATTTGATGTCGAATCAGACTGTCTATCAGTTCATAGCCGAGAATCAAAATGAACTGCTTCAATTGTGGACTGACACACTAAAAGAATTAAGTGAACAAGAATCATATCAGCTGACTGACCAAGTTTATGAAAATATATCTAAAGAATATATCGACATTCTGCTTTCATCTGTTAATGATGAGAGCGCTGCTGAAAGCCAAATCAGCGAACTGGCGCTGAGAGCCGTTCAAATCGGACTTTCTTTGAAGTTTCTGGCTACGGCGCTTGCTGAATTCTGGAAGCGTCTCTACACGAAGATGAACGATAAGAGATTGCCAGATCAAGAGAGTACAGAATTAATCTGGCAGATTGACCGCTTCTTCAGTCCGATTAATACAGAAATTTTTAATCAGTACTCCATCTCATGGGAAAAAACAGTATCCCTGCAAAAAATCGCACTGCAGGAGCTTTCTGCGCCGCTGATCCCGGTTTTTGAAAATATAACGGTCATGCCGCTGGTCGGAACGATTGATACGGAACGCGCAAAACGAATTATGGAGAATCTGCTTAACGGCGTTGTCAAACACCGTTCCCAAGTCGTGCTGATCGATATTACCGGTGTGCCTGTCGTCGATACGATGGTTGCCCATCATATTATTCAGGCGTCTGAAGCGGTAAGGCTTGTCGGAGCGAAATGCCTGCTTGCCGGAATCCGTCCGGAAATCGCCCAGACGATCGTTAACCTTGGCATTGATTTATCCCAAGTTATTACTAAGAATACCCTGCAAAAAGGAATTCAAACAGCATTGGAAATGACGGATCGAAAAATCGTTTCATTGGGGGAATAATATTGTGAGACATCCGAAAATCCCGATCTTGAAACTGTATAATTGCTTATTAGTATCTATTCAATGGGAACTAGATGATCAAACCGCATTAACCTTTCAAGAAGACTTATTAAATAAAATATACGAAACAGGTGCAAACGGGGTCGTCATTGACCTGACATCTGTGGATATGATTGATTCATTTATCGCCAAAGTGCTGGGTGATGTCATCACAATGTCTAAGTTAATGGGCGCAAAAGTTGTCTTAACCGGCATTCAGCCCGCCGTTGCGGTGACGCTGATTGAACTTGGAATCGCGCTTGAGGAAATCGAAACGGCGCTCGACTTAGAGCAAGGGCTTGAGACATTGAAGCGGGAATTGGGGGAATAGCTATGAACGACCAATCCTGTGTAAAGATCATGACAGAATGGGATATCGTGGCAGCCAGACAGCTAGGGCGAAACGTTGCAAAAGAGCTGGGGTTCGGCACAGTAGACCAGGCAAGAATCACAACGGCTATATCAGAATTAGCCAGAAATATTTATTTATATGCCGGCAAGGGCCAGATTGGAATTGAACAGGTTGCAGACAGAGGAAAAATGGGCCTGAAAATTATAGCGGAAGACAAAGGGCCGGGAATTCCTGATATCCGAAAAGTCATGGAAGACGGGTTTTCAACGTCAGGCGGACTGGGAGCGGGACTTCCCGGCGTGAAAAGGCTGATGGATGAATTTAGCTTAAATTCCGTAACGGGGGAAGGAACAGAGATACAAGCCATAAAATGGCTTCGGTAGGAGGTTAGAAAGTGGATTTTAGGGAGGTTATTGAGCAGCGGTACCATCAGCTGCTTAACCGATATATAGCCGAATTAACAGAAACATCTTTATATCAAGCCCAAAAATTCAGCCGAAAAACAATCGAGCATCAAATTCCTCCGGAAGAAATCATCAGTATTCACCGAAAAGTGCTGAAGGAACTGTATCCGAGTCTCCCGGAAGATGTTTTTCATTCGCTGGATTTTTTAATAGAAGTCATGATTGGATATGGAATGGCTTATCAGGAGCATCAAACCCTCAGAGGGATACAGCAGGAAATTAAATCAGAAATTGAAATCGCAGCTAATGTACAGCAGACGCTTCTGGGAACAAAAATTCCGGAGGAAGAAGCGCTGGACATCGGCGCGATCAGTGTGCCCGCCAAACAGATGAGCGGTGATTATTACCATTTTGTTAAAGACAAAGAGTCCATTAATATTGCCATTGCTGACGTCATCGGCAAAGGAATTCCGGCAGCTTTATGTATGTCTATGATTAAATACGCGATGGATTCTTTGCCGGAAACGGGCATTCACCCTTCACAGGTGCTGAAAAACTTGAATCGTGTTGTTGAACAAAACGTTGATGCCAGTATGTTTATTACGATGTTTTATGCCAATTACAATACGGACAGTCATCGATTTACATATGCTTCAGCGGGACATGAACCGGGATTCTACTATTCTCAAAAAGACAATGCATTTTACGATTTAGAAGCTAAAGGGCTGGTTCTCGGGATCTCGCAGGATTATGACTACCGGCAATTTGACCAGTATCTCGAAAAGGGAGATATGATTGTTTTATTTTCTGACGGCGTTACAGAATGCAGGACAGAAAACGGTTTCTTGGAGCGTCTTGATATACAGAAGCTCATTGAGGAACATATGTGTTGCTCTGCGCAGGAAATGGTCAAAAACATATATGACAGCCTCCTCAAATTGCAGGATTTTCAGCTTCACGATGATTTTACGTTAATTGTTTTAAGAAGAAAGGTTTAGCGTTTGCCAGCCGAGGGTATACAACAACTATGATTTAAAGGATACTTTGAGGTGATATGAATGAATATAAATGTTGATGTGCGACAGAATGTGAATGATATACAAGTAAACATTGCAGGAGAAATTGATGTGTATTCAGCTCCGGTTCTCAGAGAAAAACTCGTTCCTCTGGCAGAACAAGGCGCTGACTTAAGGATTTGCCTGAAGGATGTCAGCTACATGGACAGTACCGGGCTTGGCGTCTTTGTAGGTGTATTTAAAACAGTGAAAAAACAAGGCGGTTCGCTCAAGCTTGAAAATCTGTCTGACCGCCTGATCCGTCTGTTTGAAATTACAGGTCTAAAGGACATCATTGATATTTCTGCAAAGTCAGAAGGTGGAGTGCAATGAAGAACAAAGCTGATTACATCGAAATGAAAGTGCCGGCCCAGCCTGAATACGTAGGGATTATACGGCTGACTCTGTCAGGCGTCGCTAGCAGAATGGGCTATACGTACGATGAGATTGAAGATTTGAAAATCGCAGTGAGTGAAGCGTGTACAAATGCGGTTCAGCACGCATATAAAGAAGACAAAAACGGGGAAGTGTCAATCCGATTCGGTGTGTTCGAGGATCGTTTAGAGGTCATTGTGGCGGATGAAGGCGACAGCTTTGATTTTGATGAAAAGCAGCAGGATCTTGGACCGTACACACCTTCACACACAGTCGATCAATTATCAGAAGGAGGGCTCGGTCTATATTTAATGGAAACGCTCATGGATGAAGTCAGAGTGCAAAACAACTCCGGCGTCACCGTAGCGATGACAAAGTATTTAAATGGGGAGCGAGTTGATCATGACACAACCATCAAAAACTACGAAACTAACTAAGGATGAAGTCGATCGGCTCATAAGCGATTACCAAACAAAACAAGATGAACAGGCACAGGAAACGCTTGTGCAGGTGTATACAAATCTGGTTGATATGCTTGCGAAGAAATACTCAAAAGGCAAAAGCTTCCACGAAGATCTCCGCCAGGTCGGCATGATCGGGCTTCTCGGCGCAATAAAACGCTACGATCCCGTGGTGGGCAAATCGTTTGAAGCTTTTGCGATTCCGACAATTATCGGGGAGATTAAACGTTTCCTTAGAGATAAGACGTGGAGCGTTCATGTTCCGAGACGAATCAAAGAACTGGGGCCGAGAATCAAAATGGCGGTCGATCAGCTGACGACAGAAACACAAAGGTCGCCGAAAGTGGAAGAGATTGCTGAATTCCTCGATGTATCAGAGGAAGAGGTTCTTGAAACCATGGAGATGGGGAAAAGCTATCAAGCCTTATCTGTAGATCACAGCATTGAAGCAGATGCGGACGGAAGCACAGTTACCATTCTCGATATCGTCGGATCACAGGAGGATGGATATGAACGGGTGAACCAGCAAATGATGCTGCAAAGCGTGCTTCATGTCCTTTCAGACCGTGAAAAACAAATCATAGACCTAACGTACATTCAAAACAAAAGCCAAAAAGAAACTGGGGACATTCTCGGTATATCTCAAATGCACGTCTCGCGTCTGCAGCGCAAAGCTGTGAAGAAGCTTAGAGAGGCCTTGATTGAAGATCCCTCCATGGAGTTAATGTAATGATCCAGGTTGAAGAAAACCAGCATATTCAAACCCTTGTATACCAACTGAATAAAGAAGGAAAATCCATTTGCGGCGACAGCTTTTTTATGAAAGCTGATGATAAAGAATTGATTTGTGCGGTAGCTGACGGTCTTGGAAGCGGATCGCTTGCCAACGAATCTTCTTCAGCAATCAAAGACTTAGTGGAAAACTATGCGAACGAAGACGTACAAAGCATTATCGAACGCTGTAATCAGGCGATGAGAAACAAAAGAGGGGCGACAGCTTCTATCTTAAAAATCAACTTTGAACAAAGGCAGTTTACGTACTGCTCCGTCGGAAATGTACGTTTTATCCTGCATTCCCCGTCTGGTGAAAGCTTTTATCCTCTGCCGATTTCAGGCTATTTATCAGGCAAGCCGCAAAAATACAAAACGCACACCGCTACCTATGAAAAGGGTTCTAAGTTCATTATACATACAGATGGACTCAACGTACCCGATATCCGCTCCCATTTGAAAAAAGGCCAATCGGTAGAAGACATATCGAATTCACTGAAAATGTACACGACATCAAGAAAAGACGATCTGACATATATTCTTGGGCAGCTGTCCTAGAAGAGTAGAAAAAAGAAGCTGGGAAAGCCGGCTTCTTTTTTTGTGATTGACTATTAGTAAGTGCACTTATTATAATTAATAAGTGTACTTATTATTTAGGGGGATTACAAATGTGGAAATATGAATACACTGCAATATCAGATGCGGCACCAGAAGAAATCTGGAAATATTATCAGCACCCAGAATCCTGGAAACAGTGGGATGCGGGCATCACATCAGCTTCTCTGAAAGGGCCGTTTCAAAATGAAACGGAAGGAGCATTGCTTTTGCGAGGAAATACAGTTCCATTTTGGCTTGAACATGTGGAGAAGCATCAATCATTTTCTGTCATATCCCACCTTCCGAATACAAATGTAAAAATGGAATTTTATCATGTACTGCAAAAGCGACAAGAGGGTCTAAACATCACGCATGGGGTTGTATTGGAAGGCGCAGAAGCAAAAAAATGGGGAGAAAAAATCGGGCAGGAACTGTCTAAAGACATCCCAGAGTCAGTCAACTGCCTTGTCCGTCTTTGCAAAGGAATGCTAAAATGAACACAAAATATTGGGTTGGCGTCGTGTCAGAGCAGCATGTTTTAAAAGGGACCGCCGGCGGATTTGCCCAAGTATGCCACGGTAAAAAAGCGCCTCTTGCCAGGATGAAAGAGAATGATTGGCTTATTTATTATTCTCCGCGAGATGCATATCCGGACGGCAGGCTGCTGCGATGTTTTACCGCTATCGGAAAAGTGAAGAGCGGAAACGTCTATCAATATCAAATGGCTCCGGACTTTATCCCATACCGGTTAGACATTGATTACTTTCCGTGTGAAAAAATAGGTTTTTACGATATTAAATCTCAGTTGGAATTTGTTCAGGAAACAAATCATCTCGGGCTTTTATTTCGAAGAGGGCACTTTGAAATCAGCAAAAATGATTTTTTGACAATATCACAAGCGATGGGAGTAATATAAGTGAAATGGCACTCTGAATTTAGCGGACCGAACACAAGTCCAGGTTTTTTATTATGGCAGGTCACACAAAGCTGGCAGCGGAAAATAGGGAAAGCATTGGCTGAGCATGACCTTACCCACGTTCAATTTGTTCTCCTGACCTCATGCAAGTATATGATTGCTCATGGAGAAACCGTCACGCAAAAAAAACTCGCAGGCTTCAGCCAGACCAATATCATGATGGTATCAGAGGTTGTGCGGACGCTTGAGAAAAAGGGATTTATCCAAAGAAGCAAAAATCCTCAGGATAAAAGGGAAGTTCTTCTGTCATTAACAGAAACAGGAGAGGAAAGAGTAACCTCTGCTCTGCCGATTGTCGAGCGGATTGACCAATCTTTTTTTGAAGCAGCCATGATAAAAGAGAACTTTCTAAGCGGCTTACAGGAACTCTTGAAAAATGAATAAAAATACGGGCAGCGGCAGCTGTCTTTTTTTATGTGTTTTTTTCTGTTTTTGATACACTAGAGTAAGAACGACAAAATTGGAGGCTATGGTTACATGGAAACGTCAGCCCTTTTGAAACAGCAAATTGCGAAAGAAATAGGTTTATCACAAAAACATGTTGAAAGCGTCATCCGCCTGCTTGAGGACGGCAACACAGTTCCGTTCATCGCCAGATATCGAAAAGAGCAGACGGGTTCAATGGACGAGGTTCAGATTCAGACCATTTCTGAACGATGGCAATACATACAAAACCTGAATCAGCGAAAAGAAGAAGTAATCAGGCTAATCGCCGAGCAGGATAAACTAACAGTTGAATTAAAACGCAAAATTGACCAATCCGTAAAACTTCAGGAAGTAGAAGACCTCTACCGTCCGTATAAACAAAAGCGCAAAACGAAAGCGACAGTCGCCAAAAGCAAAGGCCTTGAGCCGCTTGCCGACTATATTATGACCCTTCCGCAAGATGACCGCCTTGCAGAAACAGCAGACCAATATATCAGTGAAGAAAAAGAAGTGTTCACCAGAGAAGAAGCCATTGAAGGCGCCAAACACATTATTGCGGAACAAATCTCAGACGAACCGAATTTCAGAAAATGGATTCGCCAGGAAACCTTTAAAAAAGGAACGATCAAGTCAGCTGCCGGAAAATCAGCAGACACAGATGAAAAAAACGTGTACGAAATGTACTACGAGTATGAAGAGCCAATCGCAAAGGTCGTTCCGCACAGAGTGCTTGCCATGAACCGCGGCGAAAAAGAAGACATTTTAAAGGTGTCTATCGAACCGCCAGCAGATCACATTAAGGCTTACTTGGAAAAGCAAATCATCAAAAACCGTTCAACGTCTGTAAAAGAAATCTTGCAGGAAACGATTGAAGACAGCTACAAAAGACTGATTCAGCCTGCTATTGAACGTGAAATCAGAAAAGAGCTGTCGGAAAAAGCGGATGAACAGGCGATTCATATTTTCTCTGAGAACCTCAGAAAGCTTCTCCTTCAGCCGCCGATGAAAGGCAAGACGGTTCTCGGTGTAGATCCGGCTTTCCGAACAGGCTGTAAGCTGGCAGTGTCAGATGAAACCGGGAAAGTCTTAAAAATTGATGTGATTTACCCGCATGCACCTGTCAAAAAAACGAAGGAAGCTCATGAGAAAGTGAAAGCGATTCTTGAAGAGTATCAAGTGGAAATGGTGGCGATTGGAAACGGCACGGCCTCCAGGGAGACAGAGCAATTCATTGTGGATGTGCTGAAGGACACGCCGCGTGATATTTATTATGTGATTGTCAATGAAGCGGGGGCAAGCGTATACTCGGCATCTGAGCTTGCCAGAGAAGAATTTCCTGAGCTTCAGGTCGAGGAACGCAGTGCAGTATCCATCGCACGGAGACTTCAAGATCCGCTTGCGGAACTCGTCAAAATTGACCCGAAATCTGTAGGAGTGGGGCAGTATCAGCATGACGTCAGCCAAAAACGCTTAAATGAATCCCTGCGCTTTGTCGTTGAAACAGTCGTAAACCAGGTAGGAGTAAATGTCAACACAGCTTCCGCGGCGCTGCTTCAGTATGTAGCGGGATTATCAAAGTCCGTAGCGGGCAACATTGTCAAAAAGCGGGAAGAGCTCGGTAAATTTTCGAATCGAAAAGAACTGAAAGATATTCCAAGGCTCGGCGCGAAAACCTATGAACAATGTATCGGCTTTTTAAGAGTGCAGGAAGGGACAGAGCCTCTGGACAGAACAGGAATCCACCCGGAAAGCTATAAAGAAACAAAAACGCTTTTGAAAAAGTTCGGTCTTTCAACAGAGCAGATCGGTACGGCGGAATTGAAGGATAAAATCAACAAACTTGAGCTTTCTGAAACAGCAAAGGAACTGGGAATCGGTGAAATTACGCTGAAAGACATTTGTGAACAGCTGACAAGACCTGAACGTGATCCGCGTGATGAGGTGCCTAAGCCTCTGCTGAAAACAGACGTTCTTCAGCTGGAGGATCTGAAAGAAGGGATGGAGCTGCAGGGCACCGTGCGCAATGTAGTGGACTTCGGAGCGTTTGTTGATATCGGAGTCAAACAGGACGGGCTTGTGCACATTTCAAAACTCAGCAATCAATTCGTCAAGCATCCGCTTGATGTTGTATCCGTCGGTGACATCGTGACGGTTTGGGTTGACGGTGTCGATGTACAAAAAGGCAGAGTATCACTGTCTATGGTAAAATAAAAGCACTGCTTACGAGCAGTGTTTTTTCCTATAGAAATACCAGCATTGATTCAGCAGTTTAATTTGGTAATTATCTTTTTCAAGGAACGCTTTTTGCATCTGCTTTTTCAGCCAATTTGGCATAGGCTCATTCCTCCTCAGCTTTTATCATAAGAGGGGCGGTGATTACCATATTGTATGCGAACAGTGAATTGTCCCGTTCAATGTTTTTTTAGTGAGGTGCACCATGGATAACAAAGAGCTGCAAAAGCTTACAGAGGATATTTCTAACACATATTTCAAAAAGCCGTTTCGCCATCAGGCTGTTTTCAACGACAGACTTAAAACGACCGGCGGAAGATACCTGTTAACCTCTCATAACATTGAATTGAACAGAAAATATTTGATTGAACATGGGAGGGAGGAACTGATTGGCATTATTAAGCACGAGCTCTGCCATTATCATCTTCACCTTGAAGGAAAAGGATACAAGCACAGGGACAAAGATTTCAGAGCGCTTCTCCAGCAAGTCAATGCGCCCCGCTTCTGTACGCCTCTAAAGAAAAAAACAGAAAGCAACAAAACATATAGGTATATATGTACGGCTTGCGGCCAACAGTATATAAAGAGACGCGCCATGAATCCTGACAGATACAGATGCGGAAAATGCCGCGGGAAAATAAAAAGAATTTTTTCGTAAAAAAGGTTGACGAAACTAGCAAGCCTATGTTACATTATAAAAGTCGTCACGAGAGATAAATAAAAAATATTTACCTCTTGACTCTGAATGACAAGCCTGATATAATGAATATTGTCTCATTATTCCACAGTAGCTCAGTGGTAGAGCTATCGGCTGTTAACCGATCGGTCGCAGGTTCGAATCCTGCCTGTGGAGCCATATTTGGAGAAGTACTCAAGTGGCTGAAGAGGCGCCCCTGCTAAGGGTGTAGGTCGCGTAAGCGGCGCGAGGGTTCAAATCCCTCCTTCTCCGCCATAAGATTGCGATATAAGTTCTCAACCATCGGCCCGTTGGTCAAGCGGTTAAGACACCGCCCTTTCACGGCGGTAACACGGGTTCGAATCCCGTACGGGTCATTCCATTTTCGTTGGGCTATAGCCAAGCGGTAAGGCAACGGACTTTGACTCCGTCATGCGTTGGTTCGAATCCAGCTAGCCCAGCCATTTTTATTTTATGAAATTAAATAGTAAGAGCCATTAGCTCAGTTGGTAGAGCATCTGACTTTTAATCAGAGGGTCGAAGGTTCGAGTCCTTCATGGCTCACCATTTGTCTTTTTGCGGGTGTGGCGGAATTGGCAGACGCGCTAGACTTAGGATCTAGTGTCTTACGACGTGGGGGTTCGAGTCCCTTCACCCGCACTTTAATTACAAAGTGCACGCAAATAGGTTTTGCTAGGTTAAGAGCCTAATAAACCAGCACAAACACAATTTAATGATCACGCGGTCGTGGCGGAATGGCAGACGCGCTAGGTTGAGGGCCTAGTGGGTGAATAACCCGTGGAGGTTCAAGTCCTCTCGGCCGCATCAATGATACCAAGGGTTTTGACGACCTTGGTATTTTTTTGTGTTTATTTTTAAACGATCTACTGCCCACTAACTGCCCACTTACCTAAAGTAAGTCATCTAATTTATCAGCCATTTCCTTTTGTTTGTTTGGATATAGGTGTTCGTAAACGTCAATTGTCGTTTTTACAGAACCATGCTATGGATTCTCTTCTCGTTCAGATTAAAGGCACACAGTCAGCGTGCAAAAAAATTTTAGAGGAGTAGACTAACTTATCAAGACCAGAATAAAAAAGATAAATTTAAGAACATAACATATTAGTTATATAAAATATGTTATGTTCTTTCTTGTTGACTCGTTACTTTAAGTGTAAATATTCACCTTGTTACTTTATTAAAGAATAAAAACAAGTGTCAGTCAGCTTGCTGCCATCTGCGGATAAATCATCATTTTTTAAAGTGCCTTCAAATGAAAATCCAAGTTTTTCTGGGATAGCACGACTTTTAAGGTTTGTTGATTCACACCTTATTTCAATTCTTCTAAATTTGATATTATTTAATCCGAAGTTAGCTAATTTTTTTACTGCCTCTGTCATATATCCATTCCCGCTAAATTTAGTATTTACCCAGTACCCAATTTCACATTTAGGAATGGCCCAGTCAATCCTCTGAAGGCTAGTTATTCCAATTAAGTTATTGCTATCTTTATCAAAAATAAGAAAACGAAAACTTTCTCTCTTTAAAAAATTTATATGAGCATTTCTTAAGTTTATCTCTGTTTCTTCAACAGTAGGAAGTTCTTGAGCAAATGGCAACCACGCTTTTAATTCATTAAAAGAATCTCTAATTGCTTGGTTTACAATTTTTCCGTCTCCTGTTTGGTGTGGTGCTCGAAGAATTAGTCTTTCTGTTTCTAATTGTAAAGGAACATCTAACAACAAAGGATTCATTTGATTTCCCCTCTCGGTATTTTATATTAAAGAAGCAAAGCAAATGCAAAAAAACTTTATGACGGGACAAATATATTCAATTTGCATTTAATCTTCCAAGATTCTTTTTCTTAACTAACATCATATAAATCTATTATGAGAAAGTCGGCGATAAGTATCAAGAGATGGCTGGTATGCCAATGAACGGCGAAAATGATCGTCTGGGCTTATCGAAGAAAACACCAGACTATGAAGAAGTAAAAGATGAAGAGACAAAGTTAGAGGAGTAAACCATGTGTTTGCTCCTCTTTTTTTATCTTTAAAAGGACTGACGTGAGGTTGAGTTAAGTCTCAAAAGTAACGCAGTAATCTCAAAAAACGTGAAGGAGGAGAAATACAAATAGCAGCCATTCTAAGTCGACCGTCGACCTGATATATGGTAATATTATTCTGCATTTTAAAAAAAGTAAGGAGATGATAAAGGGTTCAAAATGGGATTGAAAACAGAAAAACATCTCATATACTTATTGAAATTAAAGATACAAACACTACATTTTACATTATTATATTTAATTGATTTTGTACTAGAATCTAGTATTTTTCTGCACTTATATCTTTTTTGTTAGTTTATTGGAGGGAGAATCTTGTTAAATACTTCATCATTGTTCTTAGTAATTATTTTTATCTTAGGAATCATAGGTAAGAACCAATCCATTACAATTGCTGCATACGTGCTGCTTGGCATTAAGGTTCTGCAGTTGGATGATAAAGTATTTCCTTTTCTAGCTTTCAAAGGATTGAGTATTGGGATTACCGTCCTCACCATTGCAGTACTTGTCCCTATTGCAAGTGGGGAGATCGGTTTCAATGAACTATATGCAAGCGTGAAATCTTATTATGCATGGGTAGCGTTAGTTGCAGGTATCCTGGTAGCAGTGATGGGTAAATATGGTGTTAATTTGATGTCATCAGACCCGCAGGTGACAGTAGCGCTTGTCGTTGGTACAATCCTTGCTGTTGTACTGTTAAATGGTGTAGCAGTAGGGCCGTTGATTGGAGCTGGTATTGCTTATATGGTATTTCAGATTATCGGCCTATTTACCAAATGAGTGTCACCTATTTATAAAAAATTAAAATTAAGTTTCCTATTTCATTTTTCGCGAATGGACAGCAAACGTATAAGATTGAAAAATTAAAGGATACGAAGCAAGTGTTAATTGTTCAAACGACTATGAAAAAAGAAAAAGATGGTTGGTTAGTTGATAATGTGCAGGTCAAGGGAAATAGATAAAAGGTGGAAAAGACAAAAATGAGGTAATGTTTATTTTGAAAAACCTTTTTATTTTCCTTTGTTTGGCAACAAGTATGATGATCGATTGATGAAGTAATTAGCCAATATAAAGAATAAAGAGAAGTAAATAATCCAAATTACGAAATAACAAGATATAATGCCTTGGTTAGAGTTTTTGATGGTGGTACATATATTCAAGTTGCTTTCTATACGCCTAAAGATTCTAAAGATGAATTATCTTCGTTTTCTTACTATGAAAAGCAAGGTGATGAATATACAAGGCTAGAAGGCATGTCAAGAACTGCGAAAATGATCGTCTTGATTTATCAAAGAAAACACCAGACTATGAAGAATCAAGAGGTAAAGAAACTAAAGTTAATTGAAAAGCAAACTATATAAAATAGTTTGCTTTTCTTTTTGTTATGACTTTACTTCTTTCTCTTTAATAACTAATAACACACCGCTAAGAATTAAAAACGAGCCTATCCAAAATGTCCCGCCTATTTGTTCTCCCAGCAGAAGCCATCCAAGTAAAGTTCCAACTAGAGGTTGGAAAAAGAAAAAGAGCCCTCCACTTGAAGCATTTAATAATTGTAATCCACGGTTCCACAATAAAAAGGCACAGGCTGTTGAAACAATTCCTAAATATAAAAGACCACCTAGAATTTTAGTGTCAAGTAGTTGTGACGTGAAAATCGTGCTAGGTTTTATAAAAGGAGTTAGTGCCACAATGGCAACAAAAGTTGAATATGTTGTAACAAGTATAGGTGAATAACGATTTGGAACACGTTTGATAAGCACGGACATAAGTGCCCATGTAAGTGCTGCAACAAGTAGAGAAATACCGCCAATTTGATTAGATGTATCAATATGCCCGTTTCCAACAATAAACAATACGCCTATTGTGGCTAAAATAATTGAAGCTCCTTTTTTTATATTAAGGGGCTCCTTGAGTAATAATCGGGCAAAAATAACCATAAACGCTGGTGTGGCAGACGTAATAATTGCTCCCATTTGTGCTGAAGACAACATCGTTCCATATTCTTGTGTAACAATCGAAATGGTGTTGCCAACAATTCCAATGACAACAATTAATAAAAGGTCGCGTTTATATACTTTCCAGGATTGTCTCTTTATTATTCCAACAATAAGAAGTGCAAGGATGGCGATTACGTACCTAATCCAAACCAATTCAAAAGGCGGAATTACTGCGACAACAACCTTAACCACAACATACATGCCGCCCCAGATACTAGCGGCTAATGCTAAATATATAGAACCTAACAGGGTATTTTTCATTTTTTGTTCCCTCCGTGTTTAAAATTAGGTCAATAAATGCCCTAACGGAGAGAAGTAGTAGTCACTTTACTCCATTAAGGGCGGAGAAGTGCTACTGGAACATCATTTTCAAATAGTGGAGCTAAATACATATATTTTCACCTCAATTTCATCATTGTCTCTCATTATACAATGGTTGTTTTCAAGCCGTAAACACCCCTATGTTTAATATTGGGTTTTAATTTCAAGGCGCAAAAGTATTGGTATAACCGCAAAAAAACCGCAAAGGAGTAGATATCATGTACCTTTTTCAATTCATCTTTGTGAAATAAAGGGTGTTCTGACATAATGCAATTAATGTAAATATTCCCCCAATTTATGTAAGGAGGGGGGTCTCGCGGGGTGTTTTCTTAGTTAAAGATAAAATTACGTACGACATAGTCACAAAAAGTTAAATGATTGGTATACATCAATAAAAAATGATCAAGTTGAGCAAGCAGAGATTATAAAAATAGAAGTAGAGAAGGAATTGCTAAACAAGGAAGAAAACCAAGATGCCCTTTTATATTATCAGCTATTAGAATTTAGACATGAGATAATGCTCAGTTATATAAAATCTAAGGAAATAGAAAATCTCCAAAATGCTTATGAGACTATAAAAGGAATTGAAAAACAAGGGCAATTAACTGGCATATTGGAATACTATTATTACTTCTTTAAGGGAATGTACGAGTTTCAGGCGTAAAGAATTAACTACGGCGATGAGTGCCTATCGAATAGCTGAATCAAAGTTGTCGGAAGTTGAGGATGAAATAGAAAAAGCAGAGTTTTTTTCAAAGTGTCTTATGTATTTTATTATATGAAACAAACATATTTCTCCATGAATTATGTCAATCGCGCACTCAAAATACTTAGAGAGTATGAAGAGTATGCGGTCCAAACTGTGCGTTGTCAATTTATTGTAGCAGGAAACCTGATCGATTCTTTATTTTCATGAACAAGGAAATTTAATGCTCTCTAATGAATATTATCGTATGAGCATTGAAGCAAGACGAAAAATTAAAAAAGGGGAGATTATTAATGAAAATCAGCCGGATTCTATTGGCAGTAGTGATTTTAAGTAGTGTATTTTCAATAACTTATTTGCAAAGTGATCATAATACTGAGATCAAAGTAGCTGCAGATAGGGTAGGGGGATAGTTTCTAAAAAGGTTTTGTTAAAGTTTAGTGTGTATTAGCATTAAATTCGTCACCAGATTTGTAATCCTTTTTGCAATAACTTGCCCCTTTAGACTCAATAAAAAATGCGATACTCTTTATTGAAGTATCGCACCCAATACTCTAAGTAAAACTCTTCTCAAACCATATTTATTTTAATCACGGTTATTTAGAGCTATTACTATAGTGTCTAGGCGAAAATGCATTTTTTAATGCACTTATTATTCCAGGCACAAGAAAGAAGACGCCAAAAAAGACAGTAAGTAAATTTAATTGTGGTGTTTCATAAAAAGTAAACCAATTTATAAAAATTGACGATTCCGTAATTCTCCCAAATAGTGTTCCATCAATCTCTCTATAATTAGGTAACCATCCTGTTGTTTCAAATGTAATAAAAATGATCTGTGACAATAAAAATACACCAATTTGAGAAACCCAATACTTTTTCAAAAATGGAACACTTTTTTGCTTTTCAGCCAACTAATATCCCTCCCTGCATTAGATACCATTTTATATTCATATACGGAAAATTAAAGAATAAGTTTCAAAATCTAATGTTGAATGGATTCTAACACTTGAAACCAAGCTAGATAATTGTTCAGATATTAAAGTAAGTTGATGCGGAGACATACCTGTATACACAGCAAGAATGGGAGCAATATCAAAGAGAATTAGAATTATTTTATTACGACAGGGCAATGAGTGACATATCACTTGATGAGATGTAGAGTTCCGTTGGTCTCTAATAGGTGCCCAATTTGTGCCCAGAATTCATAAAAAATGATGAGGTGTAAATAAAATAAACAGATGCTTTGATTAAAAGCTTTTGTAACCTATTATACGTTTTTACTAGGTTGAGGGTCTATCTTAGAAACCATACCAAAACATCTTGGTACGGTTTTTTTATGTTGTAATCATTCAATTTCGAGGAAAATCTTTATTTTGAGGGAGTGTAAAGATTAATCTTCCCAATCCTCATCTTCATTTAAATCCTCTTTACCCTTTTCTAGTCGCTGAAGAAGAAATTCTAGAAAATTACTTGCAGCTGTATATCCATATCCTTATGTTTATCCCAAAGAATAACTAGACACTCTCCATCTACCATTCTGTTTGTATCAAGACAATAAGAAAATTTATCTATATACTCAATAACAACAAGACCTGGTATAAGATTGTAGAACGCTCTGTATTCTTTGGTTTGCTCTACAACTTCAGCGCCTTCAGAGTCATAACCAATAATCATTGTTCCGTATGCGACACCAAAACCGTGAACTTATAAAACATAAATTACACCAGATCGAACCTAACAAAATCATGAATTTTATCAGGTTCTTTATGCGATCAGGTTCATGTTAAATCAAAGTAATTTAGGTAAACATAAAGGTATTTTATATTTTTGTATAAGTTTACTTTACTTTTGTATAAGGTCAGTTTATAATTTGGCTCAAGAGGTGATGGTCATGAAGAAAGATTTTGGTGATTCGATCTCAAATAAGGTTTATGAATATCGTGTACTTGCCAGATTGTCTCAGCAAGAATTAGCAAAGAAAGTCGGGGTTTCCAAACAAACCATCTTTGTAATGGAAAAAGGAAATTATGTTCCGACTCTTCTGTTAGCTTTTCGAATTGCCGAATTTTTTAATGTGGATGTAAACGAGATTTTTACTTATGAGAAAGGAAATGATCAAAAATGAAAATGAATTCGATCTCAGATACGATCACTAACGCAATTTTTTCCCCTTTAAAGTCTTGGGCTGAACATTCTCAAGGAAATTGGAGTATTCTCATTGGCAGCGGATTTGTATTGCTTGTAGTCGGATTGATTCTGACAATCGTATTTCATAAAAAAATGGGTAAGACTGACGAGAGAACAAACCAAATCGCTTTAAAAGGTTGCCTCTGTATGTTATATGCACTAATTTTGTGCGACTTGATTTTCCCAAAAGAATATATGTGGCAAGTTTTCTTCTTATTTAAGTATTCTATTGCATTCTTCGCTTCAGCAATCTATCTAGCCGTTCGATATAAAAAAGATTTTTTGTAAATTCAATTACCGAGAAAGATAGTGGCTCTGTAGTTTTAATTGTTTTAGGAGAGGGAACGAATATGAAATCAATTTATAATGAGATTTGGAGAAGTGGGGAAGTATAGGGTGTTTTTTTTGCTCACCAATTATTAACCATATTTATATAAACTTATAGAAATGATGTAAAGTGGAGTTAGAAAGTGTAATGAAAACAAGCTTTCATAACCAATGATATGGATTTATTATGTTGAGGGCCTAGTGGGTGAATAACCCGTGGAGGTTCAAGTCCTCTCGGCCGCATCCCAATAATACCAAGGGTTTAATCACCTTTGGTATTATTTTTTTGTTGCAAGTGTATCCTGGCATTAAAAAAGTGCTGACCCCTGCACAAAACCTTTGCGCGAGTCTGCACTTTTATTTTGCAAGATACACTGCCCCTTATCTCGATTAAGGGGAGTTTATTTAATCCGTTTTTAGCCGCACTGATACTTGGCTTTTAGGAGCTTTTTTTAAATGGCTAAAACCTACAAATTTTTTGCCTTCTTCATCCCATAGGCGGAACTTTAACGACTTCAGACTTGTTGCCAGTGTAATGGTCGGAACGTTTTGCAATGGTTCAGTGCTGTTATGTACTTCTTCAAGCTTATAGTTTGGGACTCTCGGGCTTAAATGATGAACATGATGGAAACCGATATTGCCTGTTAGCCATTGCATGATTTTTGGCAGCTTATAAAAAGAGCTTCCTTCCACTGCTGCTTTTACATATTCCCAATGCTTATCTTCTTCAAAATAAGAATCCTCAAACGTATGCTGGATATAAAACATCCAAATTCCGAGGGATCCCGATACCATAAAAATTGGTGCTTGAACCAGCAGGAAGTTTTGCCAGCCGATTGCCCAACATAAAAGTGCTGCGAGAACGACGATCCCCAGGTTCGTTACATACGTATTCATCCGTTCTTTGCGTTTTGCCCCTTTACGGTTAAAACGATTGGTCACCCCGAAGACGTAAATCGGCCCAATAAAAAACATGACAAACGGATTTCTGTACAAACGGTACATTATTTTTGTCTTGGTTGAGGCTTCCTTATACTCCTCAACGGTCAGTACCCAAATATCGCCTGTACCGCGTTTGTCCAGGTTGCTGCTTGTCGCATGATGGACAGAGTGATCGTGTGCCCAATGATCAAAAGGATGCAGAGTCAGAATTCCTGTTATTGTTCCAAGGATTCGATTCGCCCTTCTGTTCTTAAAAAAGGAATAGTGGCAGCAATCATGAAAGATGATGAAGGTTCTCACTAAAAACCCTGCCGCAACGACAGAAATTGCTAATGTAAGAAAATAAGAAATCGACAAGCTCTTATATGCCAAAAACCATAACAGGAAAAATGGTCCCAATGTGTTAATGATTTGACAAATACTTTTTTGTAAATCGGACTTTTCGTAAGGGGTAACCAGTTTTCTCAAAGTCCTTAGGTTTTCTTTATTCATTTATTAAAGTTTCCCCTTCCTAATGTTCTTAAGCTCAGTATAGAAAACGTTTTATTCCCTTTGAAGTCCCAGCTGTCATACTCCATATATGATACGTATCATGGTTTTGTTATAACTCGCCAGCCAGCTAAGGATCCTTTTCAAAAGCTGTTAAATGAATCGGTTTTCCAATCCCTCTGTAAAATGATTGGAAATGTGAAACTGATTTCCAGCTTAATTAAATCTTTATTAGCAGAGGCAGCCAGGAAACAAAAGTCGTATAAAGATTATACCCATCTCTTTATCGGACCAAACTCTCTCCTGTTCCCCCATGGGAATCGATCTATTTAGACCGTGAACCTTGATTGAGGAACAAACTTTACAAGTGTAGAATATGGATTGATTTTTGAGAGTCAAAATAAAGTAAGCTGGAAGACCTTGAATTTTCTAGTTGCTTAATTCAAAAGGCTTTGGAAAGTGGTAATGAAGAAAAGGAAGATGATTTGAGATCAAGTTTTATTTTTTTATGAGCATATTGGCAAATGGGGGTAGACAATGAGTAACGTTTGCAAACATCTGCAGAAATAAAGCTTTACCAGTGAACAGCCCTGTTTGTAGCACTTAAACAAGAATCAGCTGAGCTTTGTAAAGAAATCTTTAACAATCAATAATGAAGTACGATTAAGCAAAGAAAAAGGGCTGAAGGCACTCGTGATTCATTTTCACGTGTTTTCAAACCATCGTTAATGAAGGCCTCTTATTCTGCATGTTTAACAAATAATTCCATAAATAAAACAATAATATTAATTTGCATTTATTTCCGTTTCGTGTTAAGATGAAGAAGAATTATTTTTGTTCGTGTAAAGGATAGTATGAATATTGACTTTTCGTCTTGATGATACTTTGGGCAGGGATAGTAATTAAAATGTGTGGTAACGCACTAGGAGGCAACAAAAATGGAACAAGGTACAGTTAAATGGTTTAATGCAGAAAAAGGTTTTGGATTTATCGAACGTGAAAATGGAGACGACGTATTCGTACACTTCTCTGCAATCCAAGGTGACGGATTCAAATCGTTAGACGAAGGTCAAAAAGTAACGTTTGACGTTGAGCAAGGTGCTCGTGGAGCTCAAGCTGCTAATGTTCAAAAAGCTGCTTAATCTTAAATGTTTATAGAAAAACAGGCTCTTAATATAGGGCCTGTTTTTTTGCGTTCTCTGTATAATACTCAAACTCAATAAAAAACCCTACTCAACGTTCGAGTAGGGAGATGTTACAAGGTAATAGCAAAAGATTTAACGCTTCAAAGGTTTGTTTATAGTATAACATACTGGATTGACAATATGCGGAATGTATATAAATTATTTATTTTTCTTTTCGAATACAATTACATACTATTCATTCTTTTTTCACTAACCTGTGGGAATCGGTTTATTTCGACCGTGAACCTTGATTGAGGAGCAAAACATTACAAGTAAGGAAATACTACCGTAAATACGGATTGAATGTTGTGTGTCAAAATGATTAAAAGGCTTTGGAAAGTGGTAATGAAGAAAAGGAAGATGATTTGTGGTTCAAGTATTCTTGGCAAACGGGACTAAACAATGAGTGACAGTTTGGAGACGTCTGTAGAGATAAGCTTTACTAGTGAACAGCCATGCTTTTAAAAGAATATCTTGCACTTGAACAAGAAACAGCTGAGCTTTTTAAGAAATTTTTAAACAATCAATAATGAAGTACACACTCGTGATTCATTTTCACGGGGGATCAAACCGTAGATATTAATAAGCCCTCTTAGATCATGTTATAAATTCAATACGGGATTATTGACATTTTTTATTTCGCTTACCGCTTCTGCACAGTATCCACACCTTTATCAAATATGCCATGATTTAAACGATAATATAATTGCCATTATTTCCGTTTCGTGCTATGATAAAGAAAGATTATTTTTGTTCGTGTAAAGGATAGTATGAATATTGACTTTTCGTCTTGATGATACTTTGGGCAGGGATAGTAATTAAAATGTGTGGTAACACACTAGGAGGCAACAAAAATGGAACAAGGTACAGTTAAATGGTTTAATGCAGAAAAAGGTTTTGGATTTATCGAACGTGAAAATGGAGACGACGTATTCGTACACTTCTCTGCAATCCAAGGTGACGGATTCAAATCGTTAGACGAAGGTCAAAAAGTAACGTTTGACGTTGAGCAAGGTGCTCGTGGAGCTCAAGCTGCTAACGTTCAAAAAGCTTCTTAATCTAACTCGTTGATAAAAACAGGCTCTTAATATAGGGGCCTGTTTTTTTGCGTTCTCTGTATAAAACTCAATAAAAAACCCTACTCAACGTTCGAGTAGGGAGATGGTACAGGTAATAGAAAAAGATTTAACGCTTCAAAGGTTTCTTTACAAGTATAACATACTGGATTGACAATATGCGGTAATGTATATAAGTTATTTATTTCTTTTCAAACACACCTACATCTTATTAGGAAGCAAACTTTCACGAAATTTTAAAAATAATAGCCAACTCTAAATGTGTCGTGTACCAACCGCCGCTAAACGGGAGTCAACCATGATCATTCCGACACTCTTCTTTTTTTAATTCATGACCAGCAGTAAACAAAAAGGATCATTCCTTTTCGTAAAGAATCATCCTTTTCTTCGTTCATTCAACAATCTTTATGTATTGTTGATTAATCTACAAAAATTCCACCAACTTCAATTTTTTCATAAAACTGATCCTTATTAGAAGTAGGTTTCTTTAACTCGTGACTGTCGCAGTGGATATAGAAATTCTTAAAGATAAGAGGGGAGATTGATTGATTTTTTTTCTAGAAATAATCAATTAGATATACCTAACACAATGAAAGCCCTACCTCTCTTCCATCCTTACGGCTCCTTGTCCGTGCCAGTGTGAATCAGGTACAAAAATCAAGCGATTATTTTTCGAATTATTTGATAAAACTTCAAATGTTCGTAGAAGAAATGTAAATCATAAAAATGGATTAGATTGTAGGTATAACAAAAGAGGTTAATGTTCTAAACTAAGTTGAACGTCTTTGAAATGATTTACTTTTAATCATGATATTCCCGAAAAATTCAGAGTGTTTTTGGAATGTAATATCAACCTTAACAGAAGCTTTTTATTTGATTTTCAGTGATTCCTTTAATTACTTCCAGTTCACTGATCAAAAATTCATATGCATTATCCAACATTTTTTTTTCGCTTGAATTAAGTGCTTTTTCTTTCTTCATACGCATTAAATCACGTACAACTTCAGCACCTTCTTGTATTTCACCCGTTTTTATTTTGTTCGTGTTTACTTGATACCTTTGTTTCCACGGCAGTAACCTATCTGATTCTCCATGCTGAAAAATGTGTATAATGCGTTTTAATGCAAGTATATCAGTAACTGGTCGTATACTTGAACTCAATATTTTACGTGTTGGAATCATAACTGTCATATTACTGATTGACATTTTTATGACATAATACTGTTGTTTTTCATCTAAAAATTCTTTTTCTTCTATGGCTTCAATTATACCTGCTCCGTGCATTGGATAAACAATGTTATCGCCAATTTGAAACATATTATCCACCTCCATGTATGGTAACCTTCTTAAGCTTACCATACATGGAGGTGGATAATCAAAATATTTAATAATAACATGATAATATTTTTGTTGTCAATAACTTTTTTCAATAAATCAGATCAAGCAAAAACAATACGGAACGTGTATGATTTCCAATAAAGGAAAGGTCAATTGGTCCGTGTATATCCTGAAACTTCGACTCATTAACATAGATCAGTTTTTCGTTTTAGCTATGAGACTTCTTCGGCTTTGTCAATTCGAAACTATGTTGCACCATATCACCTAGAGTTTCTTTCGAGAGGGCACCATCTAAAATAATGGTATTCCAGTGGTCTTTATTCATATGATAACCGGGTTTCACTTCCTTATAGATGCTGCGCAGAAAATTGGCGCGCTCAGGTTCGCATTTAAGATTGATGCATAGATGACCATCTAGATTAAAGATAAGCGCAAACAACTTTTTATTACCTTTGTGACGCATCACAGTCCATCCTTCACCAAAAGGGTAGTCTTTATAGGTGTCTGGATAAGACAGGCAGTAATCAATTATTTCATTCAGAGTCATAATAAGCCACCGCCATTATAATTTATGAGTATAGATAAATGAGCCAATGATTCCAAGATCATTATATATCAAAGTAAAATCTGTTTTAATCGTTTTGACTATTAGGTGTTAATATAAGAACGTCATGAAGTTACTTCTGTATGATCTGAATAAGGTTGCCGCATGTATCGTCGAAGACAGCTATTGTGACTTCTCCCATTATGGTCGGCTCCATAGTGAACTTCACGCCTTTTTCCATTAATCGTGTGTACTCTTTTCGTATATCTGTAACGCCAAACATTGTTGCTGGGAAGCCCTCGGCGAATATCTTCTTTTGATACTCCTTAGCGGCAGGATGTTCATTTGGTTCGAGTAAAAGTTCGGTTCCATCTTGATCATCTTGAGAAACAAGTGTTATCCACCTGAATTTCCCCATAGGAACGTCTTCCTTTTTTACAAACCCCAGCTTTTCTGTATAAAACTCCAGTGCCTTGTCTTGGTCTTGTACGAATATACTGGTAACAATGATTTTCATACTGTTTTTGCCTCCTTTGATATTTATGACGCATGATACTGGCTGCAAGCAAAACAACCCACACATTTGTCAAAAGTCCTGTTCCGGCTTTTTTCAAAGTGTCTTATGTATATTATATGAAACAAACGTATTTCTCCAAAAATTATGCAAATCGTGCACTCAATATTTTTGGAGTGTAAGAAACTGTCCAAATTATACGTTGCCAATTTATTGTCGCAGGAAACCTGATCGATTCTTTAGAAAATATGAAAGAGCTTAGGAACAATTTTTAAATTCTTTGAAGCTGCAAGGAAAAACGTAAAGCATTGCAATGTCACATATGAATATAATGTGGTTATTTACTATTATGTAAATTTATGTCTAAATAGTAAGTGGTGATAAATATTATTGATAGCTGCGTTTTGACTGCATATTTTTTCATTAAATATATAAAATGGTTATGAAAATGAAAAAAGGCAGGATACCCGTTTATAGTCACTTTTATAAAAAAGGAGTCATAACGATGTTAAAAAGATTTTTTCTGGTTTTACTCACACTGATGATGTCTATAGTTGTTATACTAGTGGCTGCTAAAGATTCCCCTGGAGATAATGTCATTTCATTTGATGAGCCTATGATCTTAATGATATCCATTGGGATCGTTGTATTTTTATTCATCCCTCCATTAACCATGTCCTTTTTTGGCAACATGGTTGTAAGAATAATATCTGGAGTATATCAATGTTTTATCGTTTTCACTTTTCTGGGGATGATTCCAATTGGATTTCTTATTCCCAATGGCTTTTTGACCATTCTTGTTTCTGTTTTAGGAACGTTAGTCAGCATAATTAGTGTTGTAGTAACCTTATTAATTGATAGGAATAAAGAAGTTAAATCTTAATAGAATAGTTGCTTTTATTGAAAAGCTTTATCCCTAATGTCGAGGAAAGAGGCCTTCCATTGATCACCAACATGATCGTGATAAAATGCTGTTCCTTTGCCAGAGAACTCATTGTCATGCAAACCAGCAACAGTCTCCAATGCTTTTCTTAGCTTTATCATTTGATTTTTCAAATCTTTATAATCTTTTGCTCGATTTTAAGCTTCAGATAACAAAGAATCTGCTTCAAATCCTTTCATTGGTCCAATCTTTTCTATGAGTTTATATCCTAATGTTACTATTAATTATTTATATTAGAATATAATAAGTTTACATCCTATTTATTACATAGAAAGATTGGAGTTAAAAATGAAAAAAAGTAAGTTTTTTTTAGCAATTATTTGTTCTGCTGCACTGCTAGTTTTTTTAGCATGGTTTATTTATGCTGGCACCCACCAACCTCCTATATTGAAGGGTAATTCAAAAGATGGAAAATGGAGTGTTATCTATTCTCCTGAAAAAGACATAGATCTTGCAAGGCAAGACTTATGGGCGGTTCATATTACATGGAAAAGGGATTCTGGGTTTTCAGTAAAAGAGGTTGTGTTTAAAGAAAATGGTGTTGTTGAGGCATCAGGTGACGCAACAGATGAACCTAAGAATGCAAAAGAAATAGCAGTAGCGATAATGGGAGATCCACCAAATACGAATAATGATTATACAGTAGAAGTTACTTGGGAAGAGAATGGGAAAACACAAAAAGACATTATACAAGTAAATAAAGAAATCAAACGGTCATTTGTTATTCCTAATGTAATAAAAAGAATTTTAAGTTTAGGATAAAGCTAAAATACTCTCATAGGAATAGAAAAATATTATTAAATCAAGTAAAAGCGTTTGCTTTTTTCTTGTTTCATCTTAATTTATCACCTTAACTGATGGTTGTTTCTAAGTAAATATCATTGATACCAAGGGTTTTGACTGCCTTGGTCTTTTTTTGTGCTTGTTTTGCAATTGTCTACTGCCGGACTTACCTAACCTGTAAGTCATTTAAACGGTCAGCAGTTTCTCTTTGTTTGTTGGGGAAACATAAACATCTATTGTCGTTGTTATAATAGCTTGTCCGAGTCTTTTTTTATTGTTGCATAAACTTCGTCTTAAGCTTAATCTATGAATACATAATAAAGACGGAACCTATATCATTGCTGATAGGAGAATAAAACAAATACCGTGATGTCAAAAATACCAATTAAGGGGAAGGGGATGAAGAAAAATCAAGAGCGTGATGGGCGAAAAGCCGATTAAACCGGTGAATCTAACGTAATGAAAAAGCAAACTGTTTGGAAAAGAGGGGGTCCTGATGACAAATAGTAGTATGAATCCTAACGTTGATGAATTTGTAAGTAAAGCTGAAAAGTGGAAGGAAGAATATGAGCGGTTAAGAAATATCGTTCTTGAATGTGAGCTGACTGAAGAATTTAAGTGGATGCATCCTTGTTATACGTTTCATAAAAAAAACGTCGTTTTAATACATGGATTTAGAGAATATTGTGCGCTTCTGTTTCACAAAGGCGCCTTGTTACAGGATCCTCATGGGATTCTCATCCAACAAACGGAGAATGTACAGGCGGCTCGCCAGATTCGGTTCACCAATGTTCAAGAAATAGCTGAAATGGAAACCATCTTGAAAGCCTATATTAATGAAGCCATTGAAGTTGAAAAAGCCGGTTTGGAAGTGAATGTTAAAAAGAATACAGAATACATCATTCCAGAGGAACTTCAACATAAATTCGATGAAATTCCTGCCTTGAAAACGGCTTTTGAAGCATTGACCCCGGGACGGCAAAGAGCTTACATTCTTTATTTTTCTCAAGCCAAACAATCCAAAACTCGAGAGTCAAGGGTTGAAAAATATATGAAGAAAATTCTCGATGGAAAGGGATTAAAGGATTAGTATATTCGTCAGGAAGGCATTTTGCTAAGTGAGATTTCTATGAATCTGTCATGCAAGAAGCATTTGAAGGATGAAGGCAACCGTGATACCAAGAGTTTTGAGTCCCTTGGTATTTCTTGTGTCAGAATAAAATACAGAGGGGCGGTTCAATGTATGAAAGAACCGTCCCTTATTTTATTTGGCATTTTCGTTTGAATAAAACGATTACTGATTAATGAATAGCCATTATGTCAATAAGGCGCTTGATTTTTTCACTGTCTCCTGTATCAACGTACACTGTTTTTGCATTTTTTATTATATCCTCAGTCACTTCCCGCATTACGCCTTTACTTACATCATCAGAGGAATCCCAGCGTAAAGGAACATTGTATACTTTAATCGTACCATCTCCATTACCGCTATAAGTTACAGATCCATCCACTAAACGAGAGCCTGCTAACTGGATAACATCTTCAGGATAGCCAGCACTGGTGTCATCATTCGGATTGATTGGTTCGCCAGCCGAAATATGTCGAACATTCAGTTCATCTATCTCTTGATTTGCTCCAAGCTGCAACCAAACTCTGGCATATTCGATTTTCTCAGAGGGATATTCCGCTAATACATTGTCTTTTTCACTGTTCGCCTCGTTTTTTAATCCTTCTGAAGAGGTTTCTTTTGATTCATCCGTTGAGGATTCCTTTAAAGCATTTTCATTTGAATTCTTTGTTACGGATTCTTCTGATCCTGTTGTGGCCTCTGATTCGTCCTTAGCTATTTGGTTGCTATCTTCAGTCTCATTATTATTTTCTTCAGATTGTAATGCAGAATCATTATTTGATTTTTCTTCCTTACCGCCCATACATCCAACGAGCAATAAGACGAGCAGCATCATGACAACATTAGAATAAAAAATATTTCTCAGTTTCTTCATTATTTCATCCCTCACCATCAACAGCCTTACATGCTTTTCTTAGCTTAATCAGTTTTTTATAATCTTTTTTTCGGTTTTCAGCTTCAGATAACAAAGACTTAGCTTCAAATCCCATCATTGTCCAATCCTTTCAGTTAGTTATATCTAAATATTACCATGGAATAGATATGAAAGTTCGAAAAAATTGTTCAAGGAGAGGTAACGAATGTTAGCTCAATCGAATAAATCTAGACAGCTTTTTGAAATGATGGCCACACTGTATACGGGTGGATTTCATGAGGAATCACCTATCATATTTGTGTCAACACTGTCCCTTTACATGAAGCAGACTATATTGAATGCTTTTTATTTTTGTCATCATGTGGTGATGTACTAGAGTGTGTGAATATGCGGTCTAATATTTGTTCTGTAAATGGCATAAAGGCATTAAGGATTATTCCTCCTAAACAAACGGTTAACAAAGTCCCGATGCCAATTGGCCCATTTAAAATAATTGCAGCTATCAAGAAGAAGAGGTAAATGAATGTTCTCGAAAAAAAGATATTTGTTTTGGTTAATTCTTTTATGATTAATGTTAATCGGTCAACTGGAATCGGTGCAAAATTTGTATGCAAATAGGTTGCAGTTCCTAACCCTATAACAACTAAGCCGATTCCAAAACAAATCACTTTGCTGAACCATAGGTCAGGTGTTAGCAAATTGTGCAATAAAAAAAGCCACATATCAATCCCAATCCCCGTTATAAATGCTGTTAACATCCCCAAAACTTCCGGTCTTTGTCTATTTAAAATTGAATTACAGCATATCAATATGAACGCTATTATGATTTCCCAGCTTCCCACTGTAAGCCCCACATTTTTAGACAGTCCTACCACAACTGCATCAAAGGGTGAAGTTCCAAGGTCTGATTGGATAGTGAAGGAAATACCAAGAGTTAAAATGAAAATTCCTAATACATAAAAAGTATATTTCACTTTACTCGACCTCTTTTTCGTTATTTTTATTGCAAATACAACAAAGTTAAGATATATTCAATATAAGTCATTTTTGTTGTATATGCAACAAAAGTATGCGCTAAGGAGGTCATGATGAAGGAAATTCTTCGCGAAATCGGAATGATTGCCAGGGCATTAGATTCGATAAGCAATATAGAATTTAAAGAATATAACCTCACAAAAGGGCAGTATTTGTACCTTGTCCGAATATGTGAAAACCCAGGAATCATTCAAGAAAAGTTAGCTGAAATGATTAAAGTAGACCGAACAACCGCAGCTCGTGCGATAAAAAAACTCGAAATAAACGGTTTTATTGAAAAGATGGATGATGAGCATAACAAAAAGATAAAAAAACTCTTTCCAACAGAAAAAGGGAAAGATGTGTTTCCCGTTATAAAAAGAGAAAATGATCATTCGAATAATGTCGCATTAGCGGGGTTTTCTGAAAAAGAAGCAGAAACCATTTTTCACCTTCTTCAAAGAATGAGAAAAAATGTAGAAGTTGACTGGGAATATGTAAAAAAAGGGAATAAGAGAGATTATTAATTTTAAAAGGAGCATATATGAGTATGAGTGTAAAACTAAAAAAGTGCAGCCATGAAGATTTAAAAATACTCCAAGAAATAAGTATTGAAACATTCAATGATACATTCAAAGACCAGAATTCACCTGAAAATATGAAAGCTTATTTGGAAAGTGCGTTTCATTCTAAACAGCTGGAAAAGGAATTATCTAATATCTCTTCACAATTCTTTTTTGTTTATTTTAATCATGAAGTCGCTGGATATTTAAAGGTCAATACCAATGAGGCTCAGTCTGAAGAAATGGGTGATGAATCACTAGAAATCGAGAGGATTTATATCAAGAACAAATTTCAAAAACATGGCCTTGGTAAATATCTGTTCAATAAAGCTGTGGAAATTGCGCTGGAATCTAATAAAAAGAAAATCTGGCTAGGCGTATGGGAAAAAAATGAAAATGCTATTGCTTTTTATGAGAAAATGGGGTTTGTTCAAACTGGAGCCCACTCTTTTTATATGGGTGATGAGGAACAAATAGACTTTATCATGATCAAAACACTCGTATAACTTTTTATGAAAGGCGGGTTTATATGTATATTCCAAAATACTATAAGGTTACAAATGCCGATGACATTTGGGACTTTGTTCAAAACAACTCATTTGGCACAATTGTCACAACAGCACAAGGGAAGCCAATTGCAACTCATTTGCCATTGCAGTTAATGAAAGAGGGGGATACTTACTATATAACGGGGCATATTGCTTATGGGAATCCTCAGTGGAGAACATTTGAAACCTGTGAAGATGTGCTTGTTATGTTTCAGGGACCGCACGCTTATATCTCTTCCTCTTGGTATGAAAAGGAAAACGTCCCAACATGGAACTATCAAGCCGTACATGTATACGGTACAGCCAGCATTTTGAACGAAGAAGAGTTAAAACATGACCTGACAATGTTGCTGCAAAAATACGAAAAGCACCGCAAGAATCCAGTTTTATGGGATAAGCTTTCTCCTCAGCTCTTAGAAAGTCAGCTGAAAGGTATTGTCGGATTTAAGATGAAGGTGGGAGAAATTCAGGCTTCATATAAATTAAGTCAGAACCGAAATGAAAAGGATTATATGAATATCATTGATCAATTACGAAATGAAGGAAATCCAAATTCAAAGCAAATGGCAGAACTGATGGAAAAGAGATTAAAAGATTAAATATAAGTCCACTTTTATTAGTGAACTTTGGAATGCGTGGTACTGCTCAAATTTTTGATTCTGCAGAGCCTTCAACTCGTGTGAAAGTTCAAGGAACACTTGCTGTTTTTAGCAGAGGCTTCTGGCGTGGCTCTTTCGGTTTTCTAATCACAATTCATAAAAACTTATAGAAATGACGGAAAATGAATATACGGAGTGTAATGAAAATAAGCTTTCAGAATGAGGGCTTGTTAGTGAATAACCCGTGAAGGTTCAAGTCATCTCGGCCGCATCCTAATGATACCAAGGGTTTAACTTCCTTTGGTATTATTTTTTTATGCAGAAAAGCTATGAGAGATTTCTTACCAAAACTAACCAGTTATCATTTATAGTAATATATAGAAAATCAACAAATCAACCGAGGATGAATTTTGTTCTATAAAGGAGATTCCCATGGAAGAAGTAAAAGTTGTGTATGCGTTGATTAAAAGTAAGTGTAATCAGATATTAATGGTGGATAATCATGAAGGACACTGGTCACTTCCAGGTGGAAGAGTTGAACCTGATGAGACGTTAATAGAAGCTGCTATACGTGAAGTGCATGAAGAAACAGGTTTTGAAGTAGAAATAGGGAATTTAATTGCTGTTAACGAAGCGAAATATGTAAAGAGGAATCATCACGCTATCCTTTTTACATTTGAAGCGCGAATTGTTGGAGGAACAGAAGTGATTAAAAAGCCAAACGAGATATTGCAAATTGAATGGGTTGACATTGAACAGGCAAATGAACGAATGCCGTATTACTCAGAAGGACTTAATAAAATGCTGACAGGATATGCCCTATATAATAATCAAGGAACAATAGGGTAATGGCAGTAATCGTCAGGTTAGTTTAGGTCAAGTTGCAAACAAAAGAAACAAAACAGTGGGGAACAAATGCTCCCCGCTGTTTTGTACGTTACTTAGCTGATATTTTCTTTAATCGTTTTGGAAAATGTGATTGATTTATTCTCGCTAACAAATGTTGAGCCTAAAAGGAGTGCACCACCTAGCATTTGAACAATGGTCATTTGTTCTTGCAGGATAATGGCAGAAATTAATATAGCTACAAATGGGTCTACATAGCTTAACATAGCAATACTCTGTCCTTTTAATTTTTGCATACCCGAGAAAAATAACCAAAATCCAATCCCAGTGTTTACAATCCCTAAAATGATGATAAAAGGAACGGATGATCCAGATACTCCAAAGATACCGAATCCTTCTGTGAAAAACACATATGGCAAGAGCAGCAATGCTGTTAATCCAAGTTGGATGATTGTAATCTCCAGCCTGCCCATGCGGTGTATAAATTTATTTAGTAACATCAATGCAGCGTAAAATGCAGCCGCAACTAATCCAAAAAAGATCCCAAGCAGATCGTCTTTTCCAGATGCACTTATGCCATTTCCAACAATCAATAACATGCCTATGATCGCTACACCAATACAAACCATTTTTTTGACAGATAATTGTTCCTTAAGGACAAATGGTGAGAGAATCATGACAAACACAGGTGCAAAGTAATACCCTAGTGTTGCATTAGTAAGTGTTGTATGATCGTACGATTGATAAAGAAAGATCCAATTCCCTCCTAATGCAATACCAGAAAGAAATAAGATGTAAGCATTTGCTTTGACTAATTTCCATGGAATGGTTTTCTTCATTATCATAAACACGACTATTAAAAATAGACATCCAATTGAACTGCTTAGTAAAGCTGTTTCACTCGAAGATAAATCAATGTATCTTACAACTAAACCCATTGTGCCGAAAATGATCATTGATAATATAAACTGAATCTTAGATTTCATTGTCTACTCCTTCGAATCTGCGAAACAGCTTATATTATATTTCGCAGATTCTTAATCTGTTTTAAATATAAGCTTATTCACTGCTGATTCAACAGCTGGAGTAAACGGCGGTGGCGGTGAAGTAGAAAATGGCTTCCAAGTGTATAGATTTGTATTTGAGAGTAGCATGTTAATCCCCCTATTTATATTAAATTTTTTAAAAGTTTTGATATTGCGAAAAAGTTGGTTCTAGATAGATTATACATGAAACCTTATGGGTTTTGTAATTAATTGTGACTTCCTGGTAATTCATAAAATAACAGATTTAGAGGTAATATCTCTACTCGCACCACACCAAAGGAACTCTCATCGCAGAATGATTCTGCTAAGGCCTTTTACCTTATTTACTTTTACTTATACGGTAAATCTATTTTTAGCGAATAAGCCTTAAAGAAAAGACTTATTGATGTTCTGTCAGAATTAATGTCATCAAGTACGATAACTTCTGTCAGGGAAGTTATATAATAGGCTATATCAATTGTGATTGGAGTGTGATTGGATGCAAACGAAAAAAGTTTATCTATATGTATGTAATACAATGTCAGATTGGGAATATGGATATTTAATCGCTGAACTAAACTCAGGAAGATATTTCAAAAAAGATGCAGCACCTTTTAAAGTAGTAACAGTAGGAGTTAGTCAAGAAATGATTACTACAATGGGAGGTCTGAGTATAAAACCAGATATTTCCGTTGGTGAGTGCACTCTTGAGAGTAAAGATCTTATCATATTACCTGGAGCGAATACTTGGGGAGAAGATATTCATCAGCCTATCTTGAAAAAAGTTCGCGAAGCTTTAGAGCTGGGCACTATTGTTGCTGCAATTTGCGGTGCAACGGAGGGCCTTGCGAATATGGGATACCTAGATTCCAGAAAGCATACAAGCAATGACTTAGAGTATCTTAAAATGGTCTGTCCTCATTATAAAGGAGAAACATTTTATGAGGTGGGGCCTGCGGTATCTGGTGAGAATTTGATTACTGCGTCAGGAGTAGCTCCTCTGGAATTTGCGATGGAAGTATTGAAAAAATTAGATATATTTGCGCCAGATACATTACATTCATGGTATAACCTCAATAAGACACATCAGCCAGAATACTTCTACGAATTAATGAATTCAATCGAGAGATGAGCGAAATCATTCAACTGAGTTTTATATACTTTTGACGATAAAAAACATGTTTTAACAATACTCAGAAGTGATGTTGTAATGAAAACAAGCTTTCATAAAACAAAGCAATGTTGAGGGCTTAGTTTAAGTATAGTAAAGGGAAAAAGCTTAATCTTTTTGGGAGATTAAGCTTTTTTTCTAAAGTCTAATATTGGCTTTAGGATATACATGTATTCATTCATAACAGTTTGGTATAAAACTCGTCTTCAGCAGATTTTAGGGATTTCTATTTTCTCGAGTTAGTTCGTTTAGGATTTAGCCCGTATTTGTGAATAGGTAAATGAAAGATTTTCTGAAGAGCTAACAGATAGAAAGGATGATAATGGATGAAGGAATATTTTACAATTGGAGAAACAGCCCGTCTCAATAACATCTCAATTCAAACATTGCGCTATTATGATAGGATCGGAGTTTTCAAGCCTTATTATACAGATCAGGATAATGGCTATCGATATTACCATGTGAAACAGTTCTTTTATTTAGATATTATCAAGTATCTAAAATATATTAGAACACCTCTGGAAGAAATCAAGCGTTTCAGCTCAAATACTTGTACCCCTGAACATATGCAACACTTTCTTGAGGAGCAAGAAAACATGATTGTGCAAGAAATGGAAAAACTTGAACGTGCCCGGCAATTACTTCATAGAAGAAGGAATCAGCTTAATGAACAAGTAGACATATGCAATAAAAAAGATGAAGGTTTCGTTTATTTTCGTTATATAGATGAACAAACAATAATAAAAGTAGAGACGCCTCGAGTTAATCCTCATCATCAATCAGATTTGTATTACAGAAAGCTGGCTGATGTTGTAGAAAAAATAGGAGATGTAGTAGATAACTATTATGGATTCATTTATGCTTTCAAGCCCTATAAGGATTCTCGTGAAATTTATTGCAACAGTATTTATACGACTGTTCGCAATGGAAAAGAGATAGACATAGGAGAAAAAAACATAACGCTAGACACGATCCCGTCCGGTGAATATGTATGTATCGCATTTGATTGGTCTGCAAAAAATTATGATGAATATTATCGTAAGCTTTATCAATATATTGAATCTCATGGCATCCAAACAGATGGAAAAGTATATCAAGTTTCTCTTCCAATCGACTTTCACTCATTAAGAGAAGAAAACTTCCTTACAGAATTAAGAGTGCTAAAAAAATAACTAATTCTTGACCCTATAGTTGCTATAGGGTTTATGATTTGTGCATCTTCTTATGAATATTTGAAAGGGAGGATGTATAAGATGACAAGATGCTTCGGTTACTCGTGACGCAATGGCAAGGCGGAAACCAACCGTCATGTACTGAGAGCCCATTTATTAACTGGCTTGCACCTTAAAACGAAAGGTCCATTTGAAGAAGTGCCTGTCGATTTTGGTGCGAGCCTTGAAAAAGAGCAGGGGATTGTTGGTAGGAGTGTTTTATTAAAGCGAGCTTGATCTGCCAAAAGCTTAATTCATAAGCACAGGCCTGATCGTATTATTATCGTTCTTGGCGGCGAGGTGCAGAACTTGCTCCTTTTGCATCCTTAAACGAAACATACGATGGAGATACTGCTTTGTTATGGGTTGATTCACACCCTGACGTTATCGCTACGGCTGTAGTGAAGGAAGATAGATTCATCATAACAATGCAGTGAATCATATTAGAGCTGTGCATGCTGCTTTAGCTTTACGTTGAAACACGTTTTATCGTATCTCAAATCCTAATAAAAAATGAATCTAAAAAAGGAGCGATGAATATGAGAGCACCGATAGATGAACCAATTTGGTACGCCTACCCTGGAATGGTAGCTGTAGTTACGGCTCAATATGAAGGCGAAAAAAACGCAATGGCTTCCGGGTGGCATACGTATATCGGATCTTCTCCAGGAATGTATGGGATATCAGTAAACAAAGAGACATATACGTACAAAATGATTGAGAAAAGTGGTGTTTTCGGTGTGAATTTTCTTCCAGGGAGATGTTCGGAATTAATTCAAGCTTTAGGCACCCATAGTGGCAGAGATATCAATAAGTTTGAAGAATTTAATATTCAATCCGAAGAAGGATTAAAAGCTGAGATACCGATTTTAAATGATGCATATTTTGCTTATGAGTGTAAAGTGCACAGTATGTCCACTTTGGGCGATCAAGAGTGGATTGTGGGAGAAGTTTTACAGAGATATCGAGATAAAGAGCTTTTCTTAAGAAATGGAATGCCAAATTTAGAAAAGTTGGATATTCCGCTTCATATTGGAAAGTCCAGCTACCGAATATTAAATAGTAAAGCAGAGGAACGTCAGCACGCATTTGATTCCAAAACTGATTGAAACATTCAGGTTCCCCCACCTTCATTGTTACGTTGCATACATGCTCATGCGCGGTTTGCGATAGAAATTGACCCTCAATATATGCTTTTAGATGAGGTGATGAAGCAATAAATGACGTAACAGTAAACGTATTTTACTGATTAAATACCCGTTACCGACTCCATTTTTTAAATCGCATTTCATATAAACATATAGAAATGATGGGAAAGTGAATATACGGAGTGTAAAGAAAATAAGCTTTGATTTAGGGGCCTAGTAGGTGAATAATCTATGAAGGTTCAAGTCTCTCGGCCGCATCAAAGATACCAAGGGTTGTAGACACCCCTGGTATTTTTTAATGTTCTCTTTAGCTTTTGCAGTTTTTTTCCTTTTTGTTTCACTCGTTACAACATTCAGTTAAAGTGAAATGGAATAAACAAAGGTTTTCCCCGTTTTTGAAGAGTCTATCTTACTTTGCGAATCGCCGAGCAGCTGCCACGCACAATATAACGGCGATATTCACTGCTACGAGTGCCCAGCCCACTTTCTCGTGCAGAATCACTGAGGCGAGCAGCAGTCCAAAGAAGGGCTGGAGAAGCTGCAGCTGTCCAACCGCCGCAATACCGCCTTGTGCGAGACCACGATACCAGAACACGAAGCCAATCAGCATGCTGAATAAGGATACATACGCAAGACTGAGCAGTGCAGGAACGCCGACGCCCGACCATGAGCCTGGCGTAAAATAGAATGACAATGGCAGCATAAGAGGAAGCGACAGAACGAGAGCCCAAGAGATCACCTGCCAGTTTCCCAGGCGCCGTGAGAGCCGGGCCCCTTCTGCATAACCGAGCCCGCATACGACGATAGAAGCCAGCATGTACGCGTCGCCGATCGGGGAAGATTCTCCGCCTTGGATGAGGGCGAATCCTGCTACTAGTAAGCTGCCTGCAGCGGAGAAAATCCAGAAAGCTGGCCGGGGGCGTTCCCCTCCGCGCAGTACGCCGAAGGTCGCTGTCGCGAGCGGAAGAAGCCCAATGAAAACAATGGCATGGGCGGATGTGACATACTGAAGCGCCAAGGCTGTCAGCAATGGGAAACCGACCACCACGCCGAACGCTACCACCAATAGCGCAGTTATGTCATCTTTGGCAGGTCGCTGCTGCCGGAAGATGAGAAGGAGCGCTCCGGCCAATACACCAGCTATCGCAGCGCGGCATACGGTGAGGAACAACGGATCGAAGTCCGCCACAGCCAAGCGGGTCGCGGGCAGCGATCCGCTGAAAATGAGCACCCCCAGAAAACCATTCATCCAGCCATTTGTTGCTTTGTTCATTTCAATCACTCCATAATATGTTTCTTCTCCTAAGATCATTTTTTCTCTTATCAAAACCTGTATGTAAGGATTACAATGACTATAAACTGTAATTGACCTTTTAAAAACAGCCAGTTTTCATAAAAAAATGCATACCAGTTAGGGGAAACGCGCAAATGGATATCACGCCTTTTTTAAATAGAAATCTGGATATTCCGCTTTATCAGCAGCTTTATCAGTATTTCAAAGAAAACATGCATCAGGGGCGTATTCAAAAAGGAATGAAACTGCCATCAAAGAGGCTTCTGGCGAATCAGCTTTCCATCAGTCAAACGACTGTAGAACGTGCCTATGAACAGCTTGCTGCCGAAGGCTATATTGTGAGCAAGCCAAGAAGCGGATGGTTTGCTGATTATAATGATGCTGATTTTGTCCATAGTAAAATGCTTAGCACATTACCAGCGAGAAAAAAAGCGCAAGAAAATGAACAATGGATTGATTTTCACTATGGAAATGTAGATTCTTCTCACTTCCCTTTTTCCGCTTGGCGAAAAAGTATGGTCAATAGTTTAGATCAATATGGCCACGAGCTTTATCGGCCTGGAAATGCTTTAGGGGAGCTGGAGCTGAGAACACTTATTGCAGAGTACCTGTATCAATCCCGCGGGGTTCATTGTGTCCCTGAACAAGTGATCATAGGTGCCGGGAACCCTTTTCTTCTGCAAATCTTGTGCCAGGTTTTTGAACCGGATATTTTCATAGGATATGAGGATCCGGGTTATCCACGAGCTCGGCAGATTTTTGAAGCCAATCGTATGAATATCGTTCCTATACCGGTCGACGATGAAGGGATTTGTATACAGAAGATCAAAGAACAGCAGCCACACCTTGTATATGTCACGCCTTCCCATCAATTTACGCTGGGAACAATCATGACGATTAACAGAAGAATGCAGCTTCTCAAATGGGCGGCAGAAAATCAATCATTCATCATAGAGGACGATTATGACGGGGAATTTAGATACACAGGACAGCCGGTCCCATCCTTACAAGGGCTTGACCAGCATAACCGTGTCATTTATATGGGCACCTTTTCCAAATCTCTTCTTCCTTCACTGCGCATCAGCTATATGATTCTCCCTTCGCCTCTTTTAAAAAAAGGCCATGACATCACTTCTTTATATAAGCAAACAGTGTCCTGCCACAGTCAGCTGACGTTGGCTCAATTTATAAAAAATGGAGAGTGGCAAAAACACATCAACAGAATGAGAAAGCTATATCGAAAAAAAAGACAAGTTTTATTAGAGACTGTGCAAAAGGAATTAGGAAAACACGTCAGGATTCGCGGGGAAAATTCTGGACTTCGTATCTTACTAGACGTTTTCTTGCCATTCAGTGAAAAAGAGTTAATTGAGAAGGCAAAGGAATATGGAGTGAAAATTTATCCGGTTTCTCTTTCTTATAAAAAACATCCTCCTACAAAAACTGTCTCACTGGGATTTGCAGGGGTTTCTGAATTCGACATACGAGAAGGCATAAAAAAGCTGAAAGCTGCTTGGGAGCTATAAGGGAGCTTTCAGTTTTGTATTTGATATTCACCATTCATATTGGATAAAGGAGCAAGTACGGCGATTAACAATGTTGGTGGAAGAAACATACAAAACGGCTTTTGTATGTTTTTCGCCTTTAATCAAATAAAATTGATTCATTTTATTGAATTTAGTGAAAATTTATGATTATAATGAATACATCAAAAAAATTGATTAAAGAGGGTGATATGATGAATGATACGAAATTAGAACTGCTTCAGAATTATGAAAAAAAATTTAAAGCTCTTGCAGATCAAAAACGGTTAGAGATCATGTATGAACTTTGTCAAAGAGGAAAAACCTGTGTTTGTGATTTGACTGAGATTTTTAACATGACACAATCAAAGCTTTCATATCATCTGAAAATATTGCTGGGCGCGAACTTAATTACTAAAGAAGTTAAGGGTACATGGAGCTATTATGATGTAAATAATCCTGAGTTAAATCAATTGTTGTCAGAAGAGCTTTGTTGTGTATTTAGAAAGAGCGGGGAAGGAAGCTGCAGTTAAATTTTAACCATTAAATCAAAATTTCTTGATGAATATCAATAAGGGGGAATCATTATGAAGTATGTTCATGTAGGGGTTAATGTAACCAATTTAGGGGAATCGATCAAATTCTATGAAAAAGTTTTTGGAGTGAAACCTGTAAAAGTAAAAACAGACTATGCAAAATTCCTGTTAGATAAACCGGGGTTGAATTTTACGTTGAATGTTCGTGATCAGGTACAGGGGAACCAAGTGAATCATTTTGGATTCCAAGTCGATACTTTAGATGAAGTTTTGAGACATAAGGAGCGGCTAGAAAAAGAAGGATTTTTTGCACGTAAGGAAATGAATACTACATGTTGTTACGCAGTCCAAGATAAATTTTGGGTTACAGATCCCGATGGAAATGAATGGGAGTTTTTCTATACCAAATCGAATAGTGATGACCAAAAACAAGATACTCTCTCTTGTTGTGTAACACCCGTGTGAAATTTAATTAAAAATTGTTAATGTACGGAGTTGTCAATTATAGATGTTCTATAGTTGGCAACTTTTTTTATGTAATCAAATAAGTCCGTCATAGTAGCCCAACGAATATGTCAGCAGTGAATCATCGCTTTACACTCATTGCTCTAGTAATCCATATTAGTATAAAAAAGGACAAAATTCCCTTGACAAATTACGACAAATACATTTGTTTTTTGAATTGTTACCTTATTTTATGCCAGATATATGAATATTTTGTCACATTGTAAGATATTCATATATTTTGTTATATTAACCAAGAGAGAAGGGAGGTCATATTAAGAACAGAGTTCGGAATATTGTGATTTTTCAAGTCGTGTGAAAAATAAATTATGGAGTGTGAAAGCTGTGCGAAAGGGCTTTATCCCTAGAACTTACATACTGAATATTAGGAAAACCCTCATGATATTTGCAGTCTTGTTATTGGTTACTGGAAATATGTTGACGGTTCTGCCAAATCATATTCACGCTGAAGATAAAACAGAGGTAACTCAAAATGCAGTTAATACTTGCCTGGCTCCGGTTGCACTGATTAACGGAAGCTTTGAGCAAGGTGCTGCCAGAGGAACTGCATATAATAATTCGGGTCTCTTTTATCTCGAATCCGAGGTACCTGGCTGGAAAACGACTGATGATTCCTCTGGTCAGAAGGCAATTGAAATATGGAATTATGAAAAGAACATTCCTGCAACAGTAAAAGGCTGGCCTTCTCCTCCTGATGGCAATCGGTGGGCGGAATTAAACGCTTTTGAGAATGGCATGCTGTATCAAGACGTGAAAACAACGCCCGGACAAACGATTTATTGGCGCTTATCCCATATGGGGCGGCAAGGTGTTGACACCATGCAGGTTCGCATCGGGGCAGCAACTAATAATCCATACAATACGGTGGTTCAAAAACAATTTTCTGATGGAAAAACGGCATGGGGAACTCATTCAGGCTCTTACACTGTTCCAGCAGGTCAAACGACAACGCGTTTCGGTTTTGAGGCGGTGAGTTCAGCCGGCGGAAGCTTAGGAGCCGGCAACTTTTTGGATGATATTTTCCTTGGCACAGAACCATGTGTAACTGCAAATAAGTCAGTCTCTCCACAGGGCGAGGTGCAACCCGGTGATGAATTAACATATGCGGTTCAAATCAAAAACCAAGGCGGAGATATTGCTTCTGATGCAAGCTTTTCCGATGCAATTCCAGAGGGAACTGAATATGTTCCGGGATCATTAAAATTAATTAATGGTTCGACAACAAAAAATTTAACTGATGCATCCGATAGTGATGAAGGTAATTTCGATGGTAATAAAGTAAATATTACATTAGGAGATTTACCTAATACGAACAACTTGCCTAATGGAATGACTGTACAGTTTAAAGTGAAAGCCAAGACAGGTTATGTCGGTAAGGAAATTTCTAACAAAGCGCAAATAGACTATGACAGTTTATTAACGAATACGAAAAAACAAACCGAATCAAACGAAGTAACAACTCCGGTTGTTTTTAAAAATCCTGTACTTGAATCAAAGAAAACGTCTGCAATTAAGGCAAAAGCGGATGGAAACCAAGATACGGATCATCCGGAAGTGGGAGATACGCTCCTTTACACGATACAAACACGGAATACTGCTGAAGACAGTCAGGTGAAAAACCTTTCAATTTCAGATGCAGTGCCAGAAGGCTTAGAATATGTTCCGGGCACTTTAAAAGTAGATGGTACATCGGTCAGTGATGCTCAAGATGATGATAAAGGCCAATATACAGACAGCAAAGTGTCAGGCAAAATTGGCGATGTGACGGATACTGAATGGCATAACGTTACCTTCGAAGCAAAAGTTAAGCCTGGTCAAGCAGGAAAGGATATTATCAATACGGCAAGCATTTCAGGAGACAATATAAATACTCCGGATAAGCCGAATAATGAAGTCAAAGTGTATCCTAGGAATCCTGACTTAGAGTCAAAGAAAACGTCAGCAATTAAGGAAAAAGTGGAAGGAAACAAATATCCTGATCACCCAGAAGTAGGCGACACGCTTCTTTACACAATACAAACACGAAATACTGAAGAAGACAGTGAGGTAAAAGCCCTTACAATCTCAGATGCCATACCAGAAGGACTGGAATACGTTCCAGGCACTCTGAAAGTAGACGGTACAGCAGTCAGCGATGCTCAAGACGATGACAAAGGTGATGTAACAGATGGCAAAGTGTCAGGCCAAATTGGTGATGTGACGGATACGGAATGGCATACTGTTACATTTGAAGCGAAAGTGAAAGCTGGCCAAGCTGGTGAAACGATTCAAAATACGGCTAGCGTTACTGGCAGCAACATCGACACACCAGATAAGCCGAGCAATGATACCGAGATTTATCCAAGAAAGCCGGATGTAGAATCGAAGAAAACCGCAAGCCTTCAAGCAAAAGCGGATGGCAATAAAGATGCGAAACATCCAGAAGTAGGAGATACCCTTCTTTATACAATCGAAACGAGAAACACGATTGAAGACAGTCTGCTGAAAGATCTCGTCATTTCAGATGAACTTCCGGAGGGATTAGAATACGTTTCAGGCTCACTAAAAGTAGACAATAAAGAAGTCAGTGACGCCAAAGACGACGATAAAGGTGATGTGACAAATGGCAAAGTGTCAGGTCAAATTGGTGATGTGACTGATACCGAATGGCATACTGTTACATTCGAAGCGAAAGTGAAAGCTGGTCAAGCCGGAGAAACGATTAAAAATACGGCTAGCATTACCGGCAGTAACGTAGACACTCCGGATAAACCGAATAATGAAGTAGAAGTTTATCCTAGAAACCCTGTCTTAGAGTCAAAGAAAACATCAAGTATTCAAGCAAAAGCAGATGGAAATAAGGACAAGAAAAAGCCGCAAGTCGGAGATACACTTCTTTATACAATCCAGACGAAAAACACAGTTGAGGACAGTCTGGTGAAAAATCTAGTCATCTCAGATGAACTTCCAGAAGGGTTAGAATATGTTTCTGGGACACTAAAAGTAGACAATCAAGCAGTCAGTGATGCTCAAGATGATGATAAAGGCGATATGACAGAAGGCAAAGTGTCAGGTGAAATTGGTAATGTGACTGACACTCAATGGCATACTGTTACCTTTGAAGCAAAAGTGAAAGCTGGCCAAGCAGATAAAGATATTGTTAATACTGCCAACGTTACTGGTGACAATATTGATAAACCAGATAAACCAAGCCATGAGGTCAAAGTTTCTCCAAGAAATCCAGTCTTAGAGTCAGAAAAGACAGCAAAGAATCTGGATGAAGAGAAAGAAAAGTATGAAGCAGGAGATACGGTTGTTTACACGATCAAAACAAGAAATACAGTTAAGGACAGTAAAGTAACTGATCTTGTCATCGCAGATAAACTGCCGGCAGGCTTAGAATATGTTCCTGGCACACTAAAAGTAGACAATAAAGAAGTCAGTGATGCCCGCGATGATGATAAAGGCGATGTGACAGAAGGCAAAGTATCAGGCCAATTTGGTGATGTGACTGATATGGAATGGCATACTGTTACATTTGAAGCGAAAGTAAAAGCTGGTCAAGCAGGTAAAAATATTGTCAATACGGCTAGCATTAGCGGTGACAATACTGATAAACCGGATAAACCAAGCCATGAGGTCAAAGTTACTCCGAAAGATCCAGTTTTGAATTCAGAAAAGACAGTAAAAAATCTGGATTCAGATAAAGAGAAATATGAAGCAGGAGATACAGTTGTTTACACCATCAAAACAAGAAATACAGTAGCGGATAGTAAAGTAACTGATCTCGTCATCTCAGACGAACTTCCAGATGGTCTGAAGTACATTGAAGGCAGTTTGAAAGTAAGCCATGATGGCAAAGGAAATGTTAAAAACGGTAAGGTATCTGCTGACTTTGGAGACGTCACAGACACAGAATGGCGGACTGTGACATTCCAAGCGAAAATTGAGTCCGGATATGCGGAGAAAACGATTAAAAACGTGGCTACCGTTGACGGCGGCAATATCGACACACCGGATAAACCGGGAACAGACATCACAGTGGATCCGAAAGATCCAAAATTAGAATCAAAGAAAACAGCCTCCATTAAGGAAAAAGCTGAGGGAAATAAAGATGCGGACCATCCAGAATCGGGCGACACGCTTCTTTACACAATCCAAACCCGAAACACGATGGAAGACAGTCTTGTCAAAAATCTTGTCATCTCGGATTCTCTTCCGGAAGGATTAGAATATGTTGCAGGAACATTGAAAGTGGATGGCACAGCAGTAAGTGATGATCAAGACGATGATCATGGATATTATGCCGAGGGTAAGACGTCAGGTGAGTTTGGCAATGTGACCGATACGAAGTGGCACTCTGTGACATTCGAAGTAAAAGTGAATTCTGGTCAAGCAGGAAAGGATATCGTGAACACTGCAAACATCAGCAGCGACAATATCAAGACTCCTGACAAACCAAGCCATGAATTGAAGGTATATCCGCGAAATCCTGTTTTAGAATCTGAAAAAACAGTGAAGAACTTGGATTCAGATAAGGAAAAGTATGAAGCAGGGGACACGGTAGTCTACACCATTAAAACCCGAAACACAGTATCCGACGGTAAAGTAGAAAATCTGGTTATTTCAGATAAGCTTCCAGCCGGATTGAAGTATGTCGAAGGCAGCTTGAAAGCGAGCAACGGCGGAGAAGCAACAATCAAGGACGGCAAGATTACTGCTAACTTTGGCGATGTTACTGACACTGAATGGCGGACTGTGACGTTCCAAGCGAAAATTGAGCCGGGATATGCAGGCAAAACGATTACAAACGTGGCAACTGTAGAAAGCAGCAGTATTGATAAGCCAGATAAGCCTGAAGCAGAGATGAAAGTTGTATCGAAAGGCTCTGAAAAACCAAGCGATCCTGCTAAACCAAGCAACTCTGATCCTTCTGGTGAGCCAAGTAAATCAACACCAGAAAAAACAGGTGAAAAGACAAATACCGGAAATGAGCTTCCGGATACGGCGACAAACAATTATAATATTCTTCTTGTTGGTTTTGGATTATTGTTAATTGGATCAGTCCTCTGGTATTTTAGAAGGAAAAGAAATGCCTAAATGCAAATTATAAAAAAAGCGTTTCCTTTGTTCATCATAAGTGCCGGACTCATTTTCATAGGCTATGGAGTCTGGAAAGTGGTGGATACCAATCAAAAGACAGCAGAAGCTTTAGAAGAAGCTAAGCTGGCAGCGGGACATCCTGAAACTAGCAAGGAGCGAGAAGCAGAAAAAGCATCTTTTAAACCTAAGGTCGGGGAAGCTGTCGGTGTTCTTGAAATCCCAAAAATAAATGCAGAGCTTCCGATTGTAGAAGGGACTGACGCAGATGACTTGGAAAAGGGCGTCGGTCACTACAAAGAAAGTTATTATCCAAATGAAAACGGACAAATTGTGTTATCGGGACATCGGGATACCGTTTTTCGCCGGACGGGAGAACTAAAAAAAGGTGATCAATTAAAGATTACGCTGCCATATGGGAGTTTTCAGTATAAGATTGAGAATATGAAAATTGTCGATAAAAATGATACTTCCATTATTACGTTGCAGCATAAAAAAGAGGAGCTCATTCTAACTACGTGTTATCCGTTTTCATATATCGGCAATGCTCCAAAACGATATATTATTTATGGAAAACGGATTTAAAACAATTAAGAATCCCAAAGATTTAGGCTGGCGAGATATTCTCGCCAGCTTTTTTTAATGAGTAGTTGAGGGAAGTAACAAGAGAACACGCTTGTTTTTCGTATTTCGCTTTTTCAAATGTTTCACCCCAAGGGAAGAAATCCGCCGGGTTATGAACATGGAGAAGCAAGTTCTGGAACTTATCAGAGGAATTCATTTATTGGTTTACTGTTGGGGAACATATATATACCTTCTGTATATGGTCTTTAGAATAAATAAACCTATTATGGTATATTTAAATTAAGACTAAATATTCGAAATGAGGAATGAGATGAATACAAACAAAAAACATAAGCATTTAAAAATAAAAAGAGTACTGCAAGTCATAATGGTTATTATCGGAGGAATTATAGCGGCATATGGACTGGAAACCGTATTGATTCCAAACAGTGTATCTGATGGAGGGGTGACAGGACTTAGTATCGTTGGTTCACAGCTATTTGATTTGCCGCTAGGGGTTCTTATTGCAGCATTAAACATCCCGTTTGTCTGGTTAGGATATAAGCAAATCGGGAAAGACTTTGCATTATTATCCATTATCGGAATCGTATCACTTGCCGCTGGCACAATGTTTTTCCACCACACTCCAGCCATCATAGAGGGGGATACCCTGTTAATAACCGTTGTTGGCGGGATTATCCTTGGATTGGGAATGGGGTTAGCGTTACGTAACGGCGGCGCATTGGATGGAATTGATATGCTCGCTGTGCTGCTATCTCGAAAATTGCCATTTGGAACGAGCGATCTCATTTTATTCTTAAACCTTTTTGTGTTTATTTTTGTATCCATTGTATTTGGCTTACAAGGGGCATTACTGTCAGTCATTGCTTACTACATTGCGTCCAAAGTCATACATATCGTTGAGGAAGGCTTAAGTGGTTCTAAAACCTTTCAAATTATTTCAACCCAGCCTGAATTAATGGTAGAGACAATACGTGATCAGTTAGGCCGAAGTGCTACCTATAAAGAAGCTTATGGCGGTTTTTCCCACGAGAAATTTAAAGAAATCACATGTGTCATCAACCGCCTTGAAGAAACAAAACTAAAGGAAATTATTAATGAAATTGATAAAAATGCCTTTGTTACCGTATATGACGTAGCTGAAGTGAAGGGCAGTAATTTTAGAAGACATACGAGTCATTAGAGAAAAACAGAACTTCTAACCCAAAAGTGAGATACCTCAGAAATTTTATATTAAATTGTTTTTGTCTTCACGCTCAGAAAAAAAGGTAACCAGCTAGTCAGTATGTTAAAGTCTGTACTGGAATTCCATTGCCTCCTGTCTCGTATAATGAGAATAGGGGGCTTTTTTTGTATAAGGTTATGCTTAAATGGAGGGATTTATTTGAATATTGAACTGCAAGAAATAGATATATTACAAGCGGATTCTGGTCCTTATGGGATAGCGGTCTCTCGTGAAGGAAATGTATGGTTTACTCAACATAAAGCAAATAAAATCAGTTGTCTTCATCAAAATGGAACAATCAAAGAATGTATTGTTCCAACTCCTGATGCACGAGTGCTGTGTTTGACCATATCTTCAATAGGTGATATTTGGTTTACTGAAAATGGGACTGATAAAATTGGAAGGCTTTCAGAAAAGGGCATATTTACAGAGTACCCATTACCCCATCCAAATTCAGCGCCATATGGAATTACTGAAGGTCTTCACGGTGATATTTGGTTTACTGAAATGAATGGAAATCGCATAGGGAGATTGACAGCAGAAGGGGTGATTCATGAATACGAACTGCCGAATAAAGAATCATATCCTTCTTTTATTACGTTGGGGCCCGATGACTCACTTTGGTTCACTGAAAACCAAAACAATGCGATCGGCAAGATAACCCAATCAGGAGAAATAACGGCATACCCAATCCCAACACCGGGAGCAGCGCCAGTAGGTCTTGCAAACGGAAATGATGGTGCCCTTTGGTTTACAGAAATAATGGGAAATAAAATAGGAAGGATCACGATGTCCGGCGAAATAACGGAATATGATATTCCTACACCAAATGCCCGGCCTCATGCTATTGCTGCGGGAGTCGAATCGGATTTATGGTTCACTGAATGGGGAGCAAATAAAATAGGAAGATTGACGAAAGAGAGAACCTTTGAAGAATATACAATCAAAACCTCTAATGGCGAGCCTCACGGAATTGGCTGTGACAAAGAAGGCAGTGTATGGTTCGCGTTAGAATGCAATAAAATCGGAAAGCTGCGTTTACTGAAATCAAGAGAAAGTGCTGAAAGAATTTAAAAAGCATACCAAGAACATAGTATGCTTTTTCATTTGCGTGAAACGCCATAATGTTACATGAATTGAAGTCTCGTCAATGTAGCTTTTCAACAGCTTAAGTACTTATAGCTCTTTTACCATGACCTTCTCGCCGTTAAAATCGAGCTCACCGTTAAATGTAAAGCCGAATTTTTGATACAGGCGCAAAGCATGAATGTTGCTCTCAAAAATGCTTAAATAAATTCTGTTACATGTATATAGCTCAGCAAGGTGATGAATAAGAGCTTCAAGCATAATGCTCCCTAATCCTTGACCTTGAAAACGCTCGTCAATGAAAAATCGGTCAAGCCACACTCTGCCGTTTTTATTTTCTTCATCAATCTCAGGAAACCATCCATACATAGCAAAACCGACTAACTCCCCTTTGTAATAAAGTCCAGCAGGTTTATAATACTGACATTCTGTTGCATCCTCTAGACATTGCTTGGTTGATTCTATATATGATATTTGGCTCTTGTGAACATGAAGAGACAGAATAGATTCACGATTCTCTTCAGTTACCGCCTTTATCTCAATACTCATAGCCATTCTCCTTTTTTCTCTTTTTCTGAAAAGGACAGAAGATTTTCAGATCAATAACGTTGTTACGCTTTCATCCACATCATGTAGTTTTACGAGGAACAATGAGTTCTGCAGTTAATCCCCTTACTTTACAATTTGCACAAAAACCTTAATTAAATACTTTTCATAGCCTTTAACTGATAGCTCATCTAACATCACTTCTTCGTAGAAAAAGCCTTGTAATTTTATATCTTTGCCGCGAGAAAAAGTTAACAATCTATCGTAAGTTTCTTTAATACGTGAATAACCGTCTCCGTGATACGCGGTTAAATATGTGCCTTTGTTTTGTACATAATGATAATGATTTAATGTTTTGTTCACTCTCGTATAAAGATAATCATAACTAAAGGGTTTACCGCTTATGATTTTCTTCGTATCCATCATCCAGCCTGGTGAATGATGGGCATCTAAATTGTGAGTGTTTACATACTTATTGTGATTGATCATGGAATTGTAAATGCTTTTATCTCCTGTAAAAGGCTCTGCTTCAGTTAATACTAATGCTTCTTCTTGCCTTTCTTCAAATAGAATAGCTGAACGATCTATTTCAGCTGCCTTCTTCGTAATTCTCGATTTCTCCGAGATTATTTTTTTCATTTTTTGAAGCTGTATAATCTTAGTGTCAAGTATTGATTCTTTACTTTCGAGAAGATAAATAAGTTCATCGGGGGATCTTTTGTTCAGATACTCCTTTATTTCCTTTAGTGGCATTTCTAATTCTTTTAGGGTTGAAATCACATGAAAAACATCGATTTGATTGATTGAATAATACCTGTAACCATTAGGAGCTTTCACTTCCGGAGAAAAAATTCCAATTCGATCATAGTGAAACAGTGTGTCTTTGCTTATCCCCATTAATTTGGCAAATTGCCCAGTCGTTAAATGAGTATGTAAATGTAAATCCATTAAAAATCTCTCCTTGACTATGGTGTTACACCACCCTTTATTATAACCAAGAAGGGCAGAGATGAGTACGATTTCGGAGTGGCTGCAGTCAAAATAGATTTCATTGATGATTCCGATCATTGTATAGCCTTGTTTGTTAAAAATGAAAATGTTGGAGGGAATAAACATGACAATCTTAGTTACAGGAGCTACGGGAACAGTAGGCGGGCACATTGTTGAGCTTTTAAATGGAAAAGGAGTTAAAGTGAAGGCGTTAACAAGGGCCATAAACAAAACAAATCTGCCTGCTGAAGTTCAGCTTGTCTCTGGAGATCTTGATCATCCTGAAACTTTACAGTCACATCTTTATAAAGTTGACGGTTTATTTTTAATGACACAAAGTGATCAATCAGACACTAAATTCTTGGCCAATCAAAGAATTGTGCAAATGGCTGAAAAAGCTGGCGTTAAAAAAATTGTGGCATTGGTGGATTATGAAGGAAACCCTATTGAAGAAGTAATTAAAAATAGCGGGATGGAGTGGACAATATTAAGGCCCGTAGAATTTATGAAAAATGTACTAAATGATTGGGCAGAATCTATTCAAAAAGAAGGATTTATCCGTACTGCATTCCCTGATAGTCTAAGCGCCAGAATCCATGAAGCTGATATTGCGGCTGTTGCAGTAAAATCTCTCACGGAGGAAGGCCATCATAAACAAACATATGATTTAACTGGGCCAGAAGCATTAAACCCGAGAAATATGTTTAAACAAATTTCAGAGGTGATTCAAAAACCTATTGAGCTGATTGAAATGACAGTAGATGAAGTGAAACAGAATGGAAGAGCAAAGGATATGACGAGCAGTTTATTGATTATTTCATCATTGAAATGGGAAAAAACCCGCCTGAACAAGTGTATACAGTTTTGCCGACAGTTGAACGGGTTTTAGGAGAGCCTGCCAGAACATTTGCCCCATGGGTAGAGGAGAATAGGCATCACTTTGAGTAGTCATTATACGGGGGCGTTTGAGAACATTGCAGGGGAGAAAGGTATCTATATTAAATAAATGATAAACAAAGGGTGACGAATCATGAGTTATGTATATCTGATCATTGCGGTGTTAGGCGAACTTACAGGAACGTCTATGCTGAAAGCTTCAGAGAGTTTTACTAAGATTGGGCCTGTTATTGGGGTTTTTGTGAGTTTTTTTATATCCTTTTTCTGTATTTCACTAGCTCTAAAAACGATTCCATTAAATGCAGCTTATGCCATATGGGCTGGACTGGGGGCAGTGGGAACCACACTGATTTCCATTCTCGTCTGGAAAGAGAAAATTAATTTTGCAAGCGGCATAGGAATTCTCCTCATTGTTGTGGGAGTAGTCGTATTAAATGCTTTCGGGCCAGGACATGGTGAAGCAGTCAGTACAGGTAAGTAAGTGTTGTGGTGAGCAGCTGAGGAGCTGCTCTTTTTTTATAAGACTTTCTTGCAATCACTAGGTGCTCATTCATGGTGAGTATCTTCTTTTTGATGAATGAACAGTAGATTTTCTGCGCATAAATCCAATTTTTCCGGAAGTTTCGGTAAAAAACGAAACTTTTAGCACTTTTATTTTACTTTATAATGTAAGCGGTTTCTTATGTAGTATACTTATACTATTAGTACATCATTTGAGTGAAACACAGGAAGGATAGAAAAACAGATGAGATACATGAATACTAGACAAAAAGACATTTTGTATCTGTTGTTATCTGAACCTGATGACTATTTAGTCGTGCAAGATTTCGCCGACAGGGTAAAGTGTTCTGAAAAAACGATCAGGAATGATCTGAAAACGATCGAAGGTTATCTGCATGAACATTCTCCTGCTCAGCTCATTCGCAAACCAGGATTAGGTGTCTATTTAAATATAGAAGAACATGAAAGGGCCCGGTTAACTCAACAATTAGGTACTGAACATTTTGGCTCAAAGCACCAGTCCGATGAAGAAAGAATTCTGCAAATCGCTTATCAATTATTAATGAACCCAAAACATGTGTCAGCAAAAGAAATTGCCGCTCAGCATTTTTTGAATAAGTCTTCCATCAAAAGGGATTTACATGAAATTGAAGAGTGGCTGAAGCGATTTGATCTCAAATTGGTGTCAAAGCAGCGGCTCGGTTTAAAGATCGAGGGAAATGAAAGAAATAAAAGAAAAGCCTTAGCCAGAATCTCTGATTTGATTGATAATCCAGAGTTTACAAGTCAATTTATCAAAAGCAAGTTCTTAAGTCATGAAGTGAAATTTGTGTCGAATGAATTCAAAACATTGCAAAAGCACCGTTCTATCTATTTCACAGATGAAACGTTCGAGAATTTATTATTGCATACATTGCTGATGATACGCCGAATCAAAAAGAAGCAGCCCATCTCGATTTCGCCAACAGAAATGGCAGCAGTAGAAAAGAAGATAGAATATAAATGGGCAATTGCATGTTTAAAACGGCTGGAAGCGGTTTTTGCCATCCGCTTCCCTAGAGAAGAAGCCGTGTATTTAACGCTCCATATACTCGGCGGAAAAGTTCGTTTTCGATCTCGGGGAGAAGAAAAAAAGGTTCTGGAAAATCCCTTGCTTCCCATGGTTGTGCGGCATTTAATCGATCGTGTATCAGAGCTAAAAATGCTTGATTTTCATAGTGATCAGGATTTGATCAACGGATTGAACATCCATCTCAATACAGTGCTAAACCGGCTGAATTATGATCTTTCTGTATCAAATCCAATGCTAAATGACATAAAAAAAATGTACCCTTATCTGTTTCATATGATCATTGACGTTCTGGAAGACATCAATCAAACGTTTGCTCTTTCTATTCCTGAGGAAGAGGCCGCTTATCTGACATTGCATTTTCAAGCTGCGGTCGAACGTTTGCACCACAGCAGCGAGAAGCGTAAAAAGGCAATCATCGTCTGCCACATGGGCATTGGAATGTCACAATTGCTGCGGACAAAAATTGAACGGAAATTTCATCAAATCGCTGTAAAGGCCTGTATTGCAAAAGCTGATTTAGCAGATTACACAACAAAACATGGGGACATAGATCTTGTCATTTCCACGATAGCGCTGGAACATGTGCCGATTCCTCATATTGTTGTATCACCGCTGTTGGAGCCTTCTGATGAGAAGAAACTAAGTGCATTTATGGATCAGGTTGACGAATCGCGACGCCAAACACAAAAAACGTTTAAGATGCTGAACAATACGACTCCTTTCTTAGTTTTTTTGCAGCAAGAGTCAGTTCATCGCTATAAGCTGATTGAACAAATGGCAATGGTTTTATACGAGAAAGGCTATGTGGAAAAGGAGTATGCCATTCATGCTGTGATGAGAGAAAAAATGTCGGCGACAAACATTGGGGCTGGCATTGCAATTCCTCATGCAAACTCTAAATTTATTAAACAATCAGCCATTGCGATTGCCACATTAAAAGAGCCGCTTGATTGGGGGGCTGAAAAAGTGTCGCTCGTCTTTATGCTGGCTGTCAAACACGAGGATCAAAACATGACAAAGCAATTGTTCCATGAACTGTCATATCTGAGTGAGCAGCCGGCATTCATTCATAAGCTGAGGAAAGAAACAAATGTTATGAGATTTTTATCTTATTTGAATTATTAAAAGCGGGGCTTTGATGCCCTGCTTTTTTTGCATATGGATAAATGCTGGTTTTTCCGGAATTAACGGTAAAAAACAGCGCTTTTACAAGCATGATTTTGATATACAGTTGTTACAGGCCTTATGATTCATACTTTAAAGGAGGACTCGTATGAAACTGTTAGCGATTACATCATGTCCGAATGGAATTGCCCATACATATATGGCGGCTGAAAATCTGCAAAAAGCTGCCGACAGATTAGGCGTCCAAATGAAAGTCGAGACCCAAGGCGGAATCGGAGTGGAAAATGAGCTGACCGGAGAGGAGATTCGTGAAGCAGACGCGATCATTATCGCGGCAGACCGCTCGGTAAACAAAGACCGGTTTGCAGGAAAAAAACTGTTGTCTGTCGGGGTTCAGGATGGTATCCGCAAACCGGAAGAATTAATTCAAAAAGCACTTAGCGGCGATGTGCCGGTCTACCGTTCAGCTTCAAATTCGGAAGCCGGCAATCAACAGGAGAAAAAACAAAATCCGATTTATCGTCATTTAATGAACGGTGTTTCTTTTATGGTTCCATTTATCGTCGTCGGCGGGTTATTGATAGCGGTTGCATTGACGCTTGGAGGTGAGAAAACACCGAAAGGCTTAGTCATTCCGGATGAATCTTTTTGGAAAACGATTGAACAGATCGGAAGTGCCTCATTCTCATTCATGATCCCGATTTTGGCCGGATATATCGCGTACAGCATCGCTGATAAGCCCGGGCTTGTACCAGGAATGATCGGCGGATATATTGCAGCGACGGGAAGCTTTTACGGCAGTGCAAGCGGCGCCGGTTTTCTCGGCGGCATCATCGCCGGATTTTTGGCGGGGTATGCTGCCCTTTGGATCAAAAAATTAAAGGTTCCAAAAGCGATTCAGCCGATTATGCCGATTATTATTATTCCAGTGTTCGCTTCACTAATTGTAGGTTTGGCGTTTGTGTTTTTGATCGGTGCACCTGTAGCGCAAATTTTCGAATCTTTAACGGTATGGCTGGCGGGCATGAAAGGTTCGAGCTCCATCCTGCTGGCATTGATTTTAGGCGCAATGATTTCATTTGATATGGGAGGCCCCGTAAACAAGGTGGCATTCCTGTTTGGATCGGCCATGATCGGAGAAGGAAACTATGAAATTATGGGACCGATTGCCGTTGCCATTTGTATACCGCCTATCGGCCTTGGGATTGCAACGTTTTTTGGAAAAAGAAAATTTCAGGAGTCGGAAAGAGAAATGGGAAAAGCATCATTTACCATGGGTCTCTTCGGCATCACTGAAGGAGCCATTCCATTCGCGGCACAAGATCCGCTTCGCGTCATTCCGGGGATTATGGCAGGTTCTATGATTGGTTCTGTGATCGCTATGATCGGCAATGTCGGAGACAGAGTAGCGCACGGCGGGCCTATAGTGGCAGTACTAGGCGCCGTTGATCATGTATTGATGTTTTTTATTGCAGTGATTGCCGGATCTCTTACCACCGCTCTTTTAGTTAATGTACTAAAAAAAGATATTCCGGTTTCTTCACCCGCCGGGCTGAATGAAGCTGCAGCATCGAATGACGTTCCGCAACAGCACAATGAAGCGGAAAGCAGACAGATGGAGAAGGCGGATATTAACAAGCTGACAGACATTATGAGTATAGATCTTATTGAACCAACATTATCAGGCGAAACCAGAGATGACATTATTGATGAAATGATTCAAAAATTGTCCCGCACAGGTATGCTGCATTCAGAGAGCGGTTTTAAACAAGCGATCATGAATCGCGAACAAGAGGGGACAACGGCGATTGGAATGAATATCGCGATCCCGCACGGGAAGTCTGATGCCGTCAAGAAGCCGAGTGTAGTGTTTGGAATCAAACGATCAGGCATTGACTGGAACAGTCTTGATGGATCAGAAGCAAAGTTAATCTTTATGATCGCTGTACCGAAAGATAGCGGAGGGAACCAGCATCTGAAACTGCTGCAAATGCTATCTCGAAAACTGATGGATGACAGCTATAGGGAAAGGCTGCTCTCTGTCCAGACAAAAGACGAAGCATACAAACTCCTGGATGAAATCATATAAAGCGGGGGAATTTTTCATGATGACTGAACCGTTATTTTTCAAGCCTGTTTTCAAAGAAAAGATTTGGGGCGGCACCGCTTTGGCTGCTTTCGGCTATGACATCCCATCAGAACGAACGGCGGAATGCTGGGCTTTTGCAGCACATCAAAATGGACAAAGTATTGTTCAAAACGGGTTATACAAGGGGCTTACGCTCAGTGAATTATGGGATCATCATCGGCATTTATTCGGACATCTGAAGGGGGACCGCTTCCCTCTTCTCACGAAAATTTTGGATGCCAATCAAGACTTATCCGTTCAGGTGCATCCGAAAGATGAGTATGCAAAAACGCGTGAAAAAGGAGAGCTCGGAAAAACAGAATGCTGGTATATCATAGACTGCCAAGAAGATGCAGAAATCGTTTATGGCCACAACGCAAAAACAAAGGAAGAACTGATCTCGATGATAGAAGGTGGAAAATGGGACAAGCTCCTGCGCCGCGTAAAGGTAAAACCGGGGGATTTCTTCTATGTGCCAAGCGGCACCGTTCATGCGATTGGGACAGGCATTCTCATTTTAGAGACGCAGCAGAATTCCGATACAACCTACAGATTATATGATTATGGCAGGAAAGATACAGAAGGCAATTTGCGCGAGCTCCATTTGGAAAAGAGCATAGAAGTGATAGACGTACCATTTGCGCCAGAGCAGCAAACGGTTCAATATAAACAAACAGATGATTTGCACATAGCCGTATTGATTGAGTGCCCTTATTTTTCAGTGGAAAAGTGGGAGTTAACAGGATCGGCAAGTTTAAAACAGCAAAAATCATTCCTTCTTGTCAGCGTCCTCGAAGGAGAAGGCCGGATAATCTCCGGCGAGCGTACATATGACTTTAAAAAAGGAGATCATATGTTGCTGCCTTACGGGTTTGGGGAATTCAAACTCACAGGGGATTCGGAGTGTATCGTATCTCATCTGTAAAATAAAACTTTATACCAGTTTCATTTTTTAAGATTGATATAAAGAACGAACCAAAGTGATCTCATTTTGAGCTAATTGAATGTTTCAATATAAAAACATACCAGCTGGTATCTTTTTTCATATTCACTCACTATGGACACCAATTCGATAGCTTCTTTTATCTTATCTGCAATTGGGAGTATGATGTCAGCAGATTAACTGCAGACAACAATCACGTTGCTAAAGACAACCTATAAAAGCTGCTTCAATTTTATATGGATAAAAAGAGAAGAAAACGAAATGTGTTTCTGAATGATTTGTTTGTAAAAAACAAGTTATCCTATTATAAACGCAGTTTTTTTTATTTCGTGGGCAAAATCATCTTTGAGCTGTCACGTTCGCTATTTCAAATGTTTCTTTCCCCAAACTGAACATTTGATCTGACAAGTTTTATAGGTAAGAATGTAAAGGATGATCTACATGAAATATGATAAAGTATTTTTTGTGTGATAGTTGATGAAGGAATATTTTGATAAGAGGTGTATTTATGAAGTTGGATGAATTTGCGATTGGACAAGTATTTCATACAAAGTCTTTTAGGGTAACAAAAGAAAATGTAATGAGGTTTGCGGAAGAATTTGACCCTCAATATATGCATGTAGACGAGGAAAAAGCGAATAAAGGCAGATTTAATGGAATCATCGCTTCTGGCATACAAACGTTAGCCATTTCTTTTAAGCTTTGGATTGAAGAGGGGTTCTATGGCGACGATATTATCGCTGGAACAGAGATGAATCATATTAAATTCATAAAACCCGTGTATCCAGACGATGAATTGCATTCAGTTGTTGAGGTGGTAGATAAGAAACCAAAGAAAAGTGGAACGGGAATACTTACTGTATTGATATTTACTTATAATCATAAAGAAGAAAAAGTATTCGAAGGTGAGTTATCAGTATTGATTAAGCAATAAATAATGTAATAGTAAAGGTTTTTGATCACCAATTGATCAAACGATGAGAGTATAATTAAGATATGCTTTTTTTGGACTTACAATGTTAAGAGCTCATCTTAGAAAAAAACATACCAAATACGATTGGTATGTTTTTTTATTCATTCATGTCATGACATGAAGCAGGGTACCGACCGATACCGTACATCAAGACAGAAAAGGAAATTAGAACTTTTTCATCTCCTTTAACATCTTTATTTTGCTTCCTTTTATGTAGGTGAAACATACCCCGCTGACAGTCACCATTCCGCCTAGCAGTGAAATAAGTGAAGGCATTTCCCCTATCCACATCCAGGAAATCACCATCGTCAAAGCAGGTGTTACATAAAGTGAAATCGTTGCTTCAGAAGCACCGACGATTGAAGTTACATATGCAAGCGCAAAGTATGGGATGACCGTCGGGAATAAACCTAAGTAAACGATAGACAATGTGGAGTTCATTGAGGCGTTTAAAAACTCCCCACATAGGCCTGGAAGAAAAACAAGCATTGGTAAGGCTGCACCCCAAATCGTGAACGTTACAAATGGAATAAAACCATACTTTTTTATATAACGGGCTTGAAAAACAAAATAAATACTCTCTGCAAAAGCTGCCAGCAGAATGAACAGAATTCCTTTCATTGAAAGCGCATGGTCTCCTGTTCCTAATGAAATAAATGACACACCCAATAAACTAATGATAGAGCCAATCCATTTAGAAAAACCAAAATGTTCACCAAAAAACAGGCGAGACAACACCGCAGAAAAGATTGGTGCTGTGGTTACGAGTAAGCTTGCAATCCCGGCACTAACTGTTTTTTCACCGATATTAAGCAAAATGTGATAGAGTGCAAAACCTAAAAACCCTAATAATAAGATGACAGGGATATCTTTCATGTCAGGTAAGCGAATTTTAGTCAGCACAGCAAAAAGCAACAATGCCATAGATCCGATTAACAAACGAAATAAAGCAAGGTGTTCGGGTGTGTAATATTCCAGACCTACACGAATTCCCGGAAAAGCTGATGCCCACAAACCGATCATAAGACTGTAAGATATGATGAGTTGCACAGTTTTCTTTTTCATGATCTTCACTCCTTCTTTACAAAAACCAACCAGTTATTTAGTGTGTTTTATACTAATAGAGATTTGATAAAATGGCTTCAACCAGTTACACAATTTTTGACCCAACCACTTTAGTTGAAGGAGACTGCTTTTGATGAGCGTTACAGAAGAAAAAACGGTTAGAAAGCTTTCTAAGTACTTACAAATCATTGATTATATAAAAGAGAAAATAGGAAATGGAGAGTGGCCGATTGGAAGTAAGATTCCAAGCCAGCGAACGCTTGCAAAAGACTTTCATGTAAATCGAAGCACGGTTATCACAGCATTAGAGGAATTGATGGCAGATGGGTTGATTGAAGGCAGAATGGGCAAAGGGACAGTTGTCATCAACAATACTTGGACACTGTTGGCTAAGAATTCTGCACCCAATTGGGAGAAATATGTAACTTCGGGAATCCAGCAGCCAAGCCGAAGAATTGTTCAAGAGATCAATAAATCAGAATCAAATTCTGATCTTATACAGCTAAGCAAAGGAGAACTTTCAAATGAGATTTTTCCTTTGTCTGCTATGAAAGAGATTATGGGCAAGGTATCTCAAAACATAGAGGCGTTCGGATATGAGGAACCAAAAGGATACTTGCCTTTAAGAGAGGCATTGAGTGATTATTTAAAAACAATAGGGATTCAGGCTTCACCTTCATCCATTCTTATAGTTTCAGGAGCACTGCAAGCCTTACAGCTTATATCAATGGGACTTTTGCAAAGAGGTTCAACGGTTTTTCTTGATCAGCCATCTTATCTTTATTCATTACATGTATTTCAATCAGCCGGAATGAATCTGACCGGACTTCCTATGGATAAAGAGGGGCTTTTGCCAAACCATATTCATATGACAAAGGGGGAACGGGGAAGAGCCATATTATATACAAACCCTTGTTTTCAAAATCCGACTGGTATCTTAATGTCAGAAGAGCGGCGGAAAGAAATCCTTGCCGCAAGCGAAAAAACGCAGCTTCCCATTATTGAAGATGACATATATCGTGAGCTGTGGATAGATGACATTCCGCCATATCCTATTAAAACAATAGATAAAAACGGCCATGTGCTATATGTAGGAAGTTTATCGAAAACGCTAAGCCCGGGCTTAAGGATTGGATGGATAGTCGGGCCAGAGCCAGTGATTGAACGTTTATCTGACATTAAAATGCAGACAGATTACGGATCGAGTTCGTTGTCTCAAAGAGTAGCGGCGGAATGGTTTACATCTGGCCAATATCAGCGGCATTTAGAACGGGTGAGACATCAATTAAAGATAAGAAGGCAATTTGTTACGAGCGCTTTAGAAACCAATATGAAGAATGCAGCTGTTTGGACTATTCCAAAAGGGGGATTCTTTATCTGGTTAAAGATATTGCCCTCGATATCTATGAAATTACTTTATAAAAAAGCCTTAACAAAAGGGATTCTTCTCAATCTTGGCAGTATTTATGCACAGGAAAAAGGCAATTATATTCGCTTGTCATACGCTTATGCATCCCTTGAAGATCTCCAAAAGGGAATTTATGAATTAAGTTTGATCATTAAGGAACTGGCAAGTAAATAAAAATGCATTCAATGTTGATAGATAGGTTCTTAGAAATTATAAGATGAATATGTAGAGTGGTGGGTGTCTCCTCATCTTACTGGCTATTCTAAAAAGCTCAGAACTCGTTCATTTATTGTTTCAGACTGTTCCAATGATAAAACATGGCCCGCATTTTTGATGATTTCTGCTTCAATTCCAGGCACTAATAAAGATGCGCGCTGTAAGGCTGAATGCGGATCATAAATGACTTCATGTTCACCTAGTAATAATAGAATCGGGACTTTTACTGATTTTAATTCTTCGTCGGTGAAAACATACGGAAATCCGTCGGCTTTAGGGGTTTGCTGTCTTGCTCCATCCTGCCACATAACTCCTGCATGAAACTGCTTCACAAAAAGTGGATGTAACACATTGCGATCTATCATCATCCACTTTAAGAAACTCTCAACTCCATTTGGTTCTGTGAGACTAAGCGCATATTTATAAAAATCGTGATGAAATGGTAAAAATGTTTCCGCTGGGCTAAGAAGAGTTGCACTTTTTACTCTCTCTGGTGCACGTAAAATAAAATTCATAGTATGAAGTCCGCCAAGTGAGAGTCCGATCATGTGAGGCTTTTCGACCCCTAGATAATCAAACACATCAAGAAGCCAATCGGCGTAACCCGTTCTTGTACCACATAAATCTGCAGGAATACTTTTATTCTTATCACCTATGATATCGATTGCATAAGTTCGGTATTTGCTACTCCAATCCGCAATGTTGGGATACCACATCGTGGAGCTAAATAGTGCCCCGTGAAGCAATACGAGTGGCGGCGCATTCTCTGGTCCGCTTGCAATCACATGCGTTTGACCGAAACGAGTGGATACATAATATGCTTTGTAGGGAACTGGCCAAAGACCAAGGCTTTCATCATAAGTTTGAAAATAGTGAATGCCATTGTCACTTAATTGGGGAAAAATTGGTGAATGGTTTGACATGCAAATTTCCTCCCGTCCTTTTTAAAAGAATGTATTGTTACGTGCAGAAAAGTAAAGTAATTGATTATAACAGAGATATTTACAATATAATACAGTTTTCGTTTTGCATCAAATACTAAATGAAATTGGGGATAAATAATTTGATACAGAAGCCTAAGAATACATATAACAGAAATCAATCGTTTCCGAGAAAGTCGCAGTGCTTTAACAAACATGCAACAAATACCTTTAGAAACGTTAAGAACAAACCTTATCAGGCTGAAGTATCATACTGAATCATGGTGAGAGCTCTTTACAGAAGTGTCGTTAAAAGAGGGGAATTCTTTTACGGATAGAATAAAAGAGGGAAAGTGATAGGAGGGTACAGTTTGCAGGAGATAAAAAAAGAACAATATAGTAAAGTCAAAACATTGATACATCATAAAGAAACATGTTGCCCGACATTTGTTTATTCAATATTAGAACAAACAATTCCGGGAGTTGTTTATGCAGATGATCAATCGTTTCTGATAGGAACCAGCTCAGGAATTTATTATGTTGCAGGGGATGAAAGGAATCAAAATGTTAATGAATTTATCGTTGAATTATACAAAAAGAGAGCCAAATCCCAAAAAAGATTTACTCTGTTTTCTCCCAATCGCTCATGGGACAGCGTAATAAAAACTGTACTGCATGATGAGTTGAATCAAATGATGCGATATGCGTTTTTTCAACAAATTTCTGCCAAAAAGGCTTTTCAGCTTCCAAAGGGGGTTACATTAAAAAGAATAAATGAGGATATCATTTCAAGCAGCACTGAATTTCAAAAAGCTTATTATGAGGAATATTGGGGTTCAGTCTCGAATTTTTTAAAAAACGGATTTGGATTTGCTGTTTTGTATGACAATTATGTTGTCAGTGAGTGCACTTCTATATTTCTAGGTGGCGATCGTGCAGAAATGGATATCTATACTCACGAAGAATATAGAGGGATGGGGTTCGCTTATATTGCTGGGAGTAAGTTTATAAATGATTGTCTCGAAAACGGCGTCAGCCCTAGCTGGGATTGTGATGTCAGCAACAAATCATCTATTCATTTAGCAAAAAAACTAGGATTTAAGATATCAACCAAATACTCCATCTTTTTTAAAAAATCAGGTTAAAAAAGACCCTTCCAAGGAAGGGCCTTTTCTTGAGCACCAAGCTGACGGAGAATATCATGCTTATTCACATGAACTCTTTTCGCCATTTAAAATGAATATGATTCGCCATCATCCGGCACTAGTACATGAGATGACATGCCTTTTTCATGAATAAAGCCTTTTAATTCTTCTCTGGATAATGCCCAATGGTTGACAGTCTCCATATCAATGAAATCCCTTTATATAAAAGCTTTATCAAAAGGGATTCTTCTCAATCTCGGCAGTATCTATGCTCAGGAAAAAGGGAATTATGTTCGCTTATCATATGCTTATGCATCGTTTGAAGACTTCAAAAGGGGATTTATGAATTGGGTTTGATGATTAAAGAATTGGCAAGTAAGTAAGGTGAAAGAAAAAAAGTTGGAGCCGGGCTAAAAGATCACACACCAAACATATAGGTTCTTATGAAACAAGCGGTGATGGCACAACTATTAACATCTGCTTCAGTGGAAAATTCCATTATTTTTTAAAAACTGTTGACATTAGAACATCCATATTTTATTATTATCTCATATTCAAGATATTTTAATTCGAGATAAATAGCCATGACCAAGCGTAAACCTGCTTGTATATAGAATCTCAATCCTTCTAATGTGATTTTTTTAAAAAATAATATCTCGAATTCGAGATAAAAGAGGAGTGGCGTAAATGGCTGAATTTTCACAGCTAGTCAAAGAAAGAAGATCTGCAAGCAACTTCCTGTCAGATCATCCAATCACGAAAGAAGAACTTAATGAGATGTTTGAATGGGTTGCATTGGCTCCATCGGCTTTTAATTTACAGCATACAAAATATGTGACGGTTCTAGACCCGGATGTAAAAGAAAAGCTGAAACAGGCCGCAAACGGACAATATAAAGTGTTTAGCTCATCTGCGGTTCTTTTGGTATTAGGAGATAAGCAGGCATATCAGCAAGCGGCTGACATCTATGAAGGATTAAAGGTGTTGGGGGTGCTAAATAAGCAAGAGTATGACCACATGGTTCAAGACACCGTTTCATTTTATGAAAGCAAGGGAGAACAATTTAAGAGGGATGAGGCGATAAGGAATGCTTCACTTTCTGCGATGATGTTTATGCTGAGTGCTAAGGAAAAGGGCTGGGACACCTGCCCTATGATCGGCTTTGATGCTGAAGCCGTGAAACGGATTTTGAATATAGATGATCAATTTGAGGTTGTCATGATGATTACAATTGGGAAAGAAAAAATAGAGAGCAGAAGGCCGCGCGGTTACCGGAAACCTGTGAATGAGTTTGTTGAGTATATCTAAATGAACATGTGAAGGAGCGGGTAAAAATGGCTAAAAAAATGATGGGAATACATCATATTACAGCAATTGTCGGTCACCCTCAAGAAAACGCAGATTTTTACGCAGGAGTCCTGGGACTTCGATTGGTCAAACAAACTGTCAATTTTGATGATCCAGGTACGTATCATCTTTATTTTGGAAATGAAGGCGGGAAGCCGGGAACAATCATCACCTTCTTTCCGTGGGCAGGAGCCCGCCAAGGCATCATTGGGGACGGTCAAGTTGGCGTGACTTCTTATGTCGTGCCGAAGGGAGCTATGGCTTTTTGGGAAAAGAGACTTGAAAAGTTCAACGTTCCATACACCAAAATCGAGCGTTTTGGAGAACAATATGTAGAATTTGATGATCCGCACGGTCTACACTTAGAAATCGTGGAAAGAGAAGAAGGAGAAGCCAATACGTGGACGTTTGGAGATATAACACCTGATGTTGCCATTAAAGGCTTTGGCGGTGCAACCCTGTTATCAGCACAGCCTGATAAAACCGCTGAGCTATTAGAAAATATCATGGGACTGGAACAAGTCGGCAAGGAAGGAGACTTCGTTCGTTTTCGTTCTGCCGGTGATATCGGAAATGTGATTGACCTTAAATTAACGCCTATTGGCCGCGGACAAATGGGAGTCGGCACGGTGCATCACATCGCTTGGCGTGCTAGCGATGACGAAGATCAATTAGATTGGCAAAGATATATTGCTTCTCACGGATACGGTGTGACTCCTGTTCAGGATAGAAATTATTTTAATGCGGTTTACTTCAGAGAACATGGGGAAATCCTGTTTGAAATTGCAACTGATCCGCCGGGCTTTGCTCATGATGAATCACCAGAAACAATGGGTGGAAGGTTGATGCTGCCTGTGCAGTATGAACCGCATCGAACACAAATTGAACAAGGGCTGCTGCCGTTTGAAGTGAGAGAGTTAGACGGATTGTAATAACGCATGAAGAGAAATAAAGAGACATATATTCAACAGATGACCGCTGGAAGTTACTGGAGGTAAATAACAAGACGTGCTCCCTTTCAGCACATCATGTTACATCAAAAATAAGGAGAGATAAAAATGGAAGATGCAGGACTATTGCTTATTCGTATTATGATTGGTGTGGTGTTTCTGTTTTATGGATCACAAAAAGTATTTGGCTGGTTTGGCGGTTACGGGATTAAAGGAACCGGACAATGGTTCGAGTCAATTGGGGTTAAACCAGGTAACGTCGCGGCCGCTATATCAGGTCTTGGGGAATTAGTAAGCGGAATTTTATTTATTTTAGGTGTATTCCTCCCGCTTGGAGCTGCTATCATAACGATCATTATGTTAGGTGCTATCGTAAAAGTCCATGGAGCGAAAGGATTTGCGAATGGCGCCGGCGGTTTTGAATATAACGTGGTGCTGATTGCAGTCTCCATCGGGGTTGCACTCATCGGTTCAGGGGCTTACGCTTTGCATTTTTAATACGAAAGTATGTAAGAACAGTTACTGGCAAGCGGTAACTGTTCTTTTGTTTTGCCATTCTCATGCAAACTTGCAGGTACCCTGCAAAGCAAAAAAGCGGATATCATAAATATAAATGTGTATAGTGAATGATACGTATCGATGCTTGGTCATGAAAAACAGACCAATTTGAAGGAGTAAATGGATGAAAGAGATGACAGAATTACATTCATTAGATGCTATAGAGCATTTTATTAAGCAGCATCAATTCAGTTTTATCTATATATCAAGACCCGGCTGTACAGTATGTCATGCTGTTCTGCCGCAGCTTAGAATATTATTGGATCAGTTTCCAAACATCACATTGGGGCATATCAATGCTGACGATGTAGAAGAGGTTGCCGGCAGATTTTCGGTCTTCACCGTCCCCGTTCTTCTTTTATTTATTGAGGGTACTGAATTTCTGAGAGAAGCGCGTTTCGTGCATTTTGAACAGCTGGAGCAGAAATTAAAAAGAGTTTATCAATTATATGAGGAATAAAATGTGCAGCTAAACGAACATGGCTTCAAGTCATGTTCGTTATGTTTTTATGAAGGAAGCAGATGGATATGAAATTCATTGACATAAAATCCAAATGCATGAAATAATACTCATAAGTAATGTTACTGAAAAATATCTTTTTGTGGAGGCTGATCCGATGTGAAAAGCAGAAAAGGACGTAAAGGGGAGGAGAGCCGGAAACGATTGCTCAAAGCTGCTGCACATGAATTTTCGATTCGGGGATTTCATGAAACGAAGGTAAGTGCCATTGTGAAAAGAGCTGGACTGACGCAGCCTTCCTTTTATCTGTACTTTCAAAGTAAAGAAGCCATCTTTGAGGAGTTAATCAACGATTTCCACTCTCGCTTAAGAAAGCTGACAGAATCACTTCTCCTGGAAACCGGATTACATGCGAACGATGTAACAAACGGAGTGCTCTCTGCTGTGGAAGCTGTTTTTCAGTTTCTGGCGGAGGACAAGGATTTAACAAGGATCGGTTTTTTTCTCAACCCAGAAGCGAAACAATTGAAACAAGATGTCGCGATGGTTTTGAAAGACAACTTAGAAGCAGAACAGCGCCTTGGCTATTTTCGTTCCGAATTGGAAATGGAAACCGTGGTGGAATGCTTGATCGGCATGATTGAACATTTGACCGATTCATATTTGTTAACCGGAATCAAAGATCCGGCAAGTCTCGCAGCGCAGGTTGTCAATCTCTTAATATACGGGATGCTTCCAAAAGGGAGTGACGCAAGATGATATCTATGATCATGAAAGTCGGTTTGGCAGCTTTTATGCTCGTGGGAGGCATCATAAAGGTGTTCCGCGTGCCCTTTCAAGTGGAGCATTGGCGGCATTATCAATATCCGTTATGGTTTCTGACTGTTACTGGTATTCTTGAAATAGCGGGGGCATTTGCTATGACAGCGGGAATTTGGAATCGGTATGCAGCATTTGGGGCAGGCGTCCTGTTTGTCGTTCTCATGGCGGGAGCGGTTCATGCGCACATTGTTCGAGCGCGCCAATCAGTACTCATGACGATCCCTGCAATGATCTGTTTGATTGTTTCTATCATTATAATCATTTGGGAGTCCACGTAAGCTATTCACTTAACAAACCAATTTGCAGGAGACCTCCTTCTCTTATCGAATAATAGAAAATAGATCTTCATTTGTACGTTATTCGTCCGGCACCAGCTGGACTTTTTTTCATAAAGGAGGAATACAGGATGGCGTTAACTTTGGAAGACATGACTGTGGAGGAGTTCGAAGCATTTCGAGGGATGTCCGTGCAAAATTATGCGAAACAAAACATACAATCGGGAACTTGGACGGAAAAAGAGGCGTTTGAGAAATCGGAACAGGCATATGAGAAAATGATTCCGAATGGACGAAACAGCAGCAATCATTTCTTTTGGAACATCACAAATGAAGAAGGGGAAAGGATGGGCTGGCTCTGGCTGTATGCTGATCCGCTTCATCCGCAAAAGGAAGCGTTTATCTATTCCTTTGGATTGTATGAAGCCTTTCGCGGTAAAGGGCTGGCTCAATTGGCGCTTCAAAGTCTGGATGAAAGAGCAAGAGAGCTTGGGGCGGAAAGACTTGCTCTCCATGTGTTTGCACATAACGAGACAGCCGTCTATCTTTATCAGAAGATGGGATATGCCATGACCAATATACGTATGCGGAAACAGCTGTGCTGATAATAGCTGCTTACTTAAGCGGTTTCCCAAACACAATATGCCAATGCAGATGTTTAGAGTCCTGGTAAGCTCCTAAGTTAGTGATCACACGGCATGCACCTTTTTCTTCCGTCACTATGGAAGCGACCTTTTGAATGACACCCATTCACATCATGGTCGTTCTCTTCCAGGGTGATCATGAGGAGATATGTTTCTTCGGGACAGCCACAATATGGACTGGATAAAAAGGGTTTGTATGATAGTAAGCCAATACGTTATCTGCCTCTAATACCTTATTTGCTTCGTTTTGCCGCTAAATACGTCATCACAGTAAAAGTCTTCAGTCATATGATCCATCCTCACTTTATTTCATTTTCTCTTCTGCTTTTCTTCATTACCTCTCTTCTATATATGAGAAGTTTCCATCTGAACGATCAGGGGCCGCACACCCTTGGTATTTTTTTGCCCCTGAACCCTTAGTCATTGCAGGCTTAATCGACGGCTAAAGGAGAGGTCTGCTTTACACACAGCAAAAAAAGATTGACCTCAAAAATGTAAGGGGTTACAATTGAAACCAGTTAGGAAAGACTTTCCCTATATTAAACGTATTTAGAAATATTTTTAGGGGTTATTTTTTATTCTATAATGATATTAAAGAGAAAGACTTTCCTTATTTTCGCAGAATGGGAGTGGTACTGATGGGGAATGTACAGGTTGGGCTATTAGGTGCGGGACGGATGGGAGCTTTTCACGGAGAAAGTATTGCGTTCCGTGTGAAAGGAGCAGATTTGTATGCGGTTGCAGATCCGGTTCCGGGGAATGCAGAAGCATTTGCAAAAAAGCTCGGCTCAAATATTAAAGCGTTTACGGATCCGTTAGACATGCTGGAGCATCCGGCTATTGATGCGGTCATCATTGCGTCGCCAGCAAGGACGCATGCCGCAAACATTATTGCAGCGGCAAAGAAGGGGAAAGCTGTATTTTGCGAGAAACCGATGGCTGTTACGCTGGAAGAAGCGGATGAGGTCATCAGAGCAGTAAATGAAGAATCTGTTCCGCTCCAGGTCGGTTTTAACAGACGTTTCGCTAAAGGCTTTCGCAGTGCATATGAAGAAATCCGTGCAGGAAAAATCGGCACACCACAGTTAATGCGTTCCATCACAAGAGATCCGGCACTCGGCGATCCGACTTCAATTCCTCAATGGACGATTTTTTTAGAAACGCTGATTCATGATTTTGATACCTTACTCTTTCTCAATCCAAATGCAAAGCCAATTGAAGTCTATGCCGCGGCCGATGCTCTTGTCAGACCTGATTTTAAAGACAAAGGATTGTTGGATACTGCAGTTGTCACGATCAAATTTGATAACGGAGCGATTGCAACGGCGGAAGCGAACTTCCAAGCCGTTTATGGATATGATGTCCGCGGAGAAGTGTTCGGATCTGAAGGCATGCTGACCATCGGAGATATCCGCCATACAAACATGACAAGGTATAATAAAGACGGAGTCAGCTACAACACGATTCGCTACGATCAGGACTTATTATTTGATGCTTATGTTGATGAGTTACAATCATTTGTGGATGCCGTTCGAAATCATAAGCCAACCTTAGTTACAGGCGAAGATGCGCGTGCGGCACTTGCCATTGCCGCAGCTTGTATAGAATCTTGCAAAACGAAGCGGCCTGTTACACTAAAAAACGGAGTGCCGCAAACGGTTTGAGTTTTTGATAGAAGAAGCTCCTTTTTAAAAAGAAATTCTGGTAAGCATTCGTTTATACTAGAGAGGATCTATTTTATAAAGGTGGCCTTCTTATGAAAACAACCATTTATGATGTTGCTAAGGAAGCAAACGTTTCAATCTCTACGGTTTCAAAGGTTCTTAATAACACCGGCAATATAAGTGAAAAAACGAAAAATAGAATTTGGAAAGTGATTGAGGAGCTTCAATATCAGCCAAGTGTTGTGACTTCAGCCAGAAAAATGATGAAGACCATCGGGCTGCTCATTCCTGACATCGCCAATCCGTTTATGGCCGAACTGGCCAGAGCCGTGGAGGACAGCGGCCGTAAAAAGGACTTCAGTGTCATCATATGCAGTACGGACAATCATTCGCTGAGAGAAGAAGAATATATCACCATGCTGAAGCAAAAGCATGTAGACGGCATTATTGTGGCGACGGGTCTCAAGAACAGTCAGGCGATACGCGAGCTGATTGAAAGCGACATGCCGGTTGTCATGCTGTCGAGAGATATACCGCATCTGCCTGTAGACACTGTAGTGGCGGATGATTTTAAAGGGGGATACGAGGCAGCTGTCCATTTAGCCCATTTAGGGCATGCAAATATAGCTGTCATAGCAGAAAAGATTAACAATACATCAATCAAAAATCGTGTCATCGGCTTTAAAGAAGGACTGCAGGTTTCAGGAATCCAAATCGATGAATCAGCCATTCTGGACTGTCCATATGACTTGTCAGCCAGTAAAGACATCAGTTTAAAGCTGCTTAATCAAAAACATAGGCCGACGGCTGTCTTTGTGACGACTGAGCTGCTTGCTTTAGGCGTTTTACAGGCTGCTAGGCAGCTTCACATTTCTATTCCTTCATCTCTTTCTCTAGTTGGGTTTGACAACAGCATCCTTGCAAAGATCAGTGATCCCCAATTGACGACTATCGCACAGCCGACTGAAGAAATGGGAGAAAAGGCAATCGAACTGCTGATGGACGGCATGGCCGATTCAAAACAAAAGAAAGTGATACAGCGTGTGATGCTGTCTCCTTCATTAATCGTGCGGAATTCAACGGCGTCACTGTTATGACCCTGTATTTTGGGGGATCTTTCTCTTAAACGAAGGGATATCCCCTCTTAAACGTTAAATACAATCAGTCGGAGGTGTCTTAATGACATCCAAAAAGGCCTATATCAGTCTTATTTATTTTTTCGGGGCATTAGGAGGTTTGCTGTTCGGGTACGATACGGGTATAATATCCGGCGCGCTGCTGTTTATTAGAGAAGACATGGAGCTGACTCCATTTTTAGAAGGATTGGTTGTCAGCGGAGTACTGATTGGCGCTTTAGCCGGGGCAGCCTTTTGCGGAAGATTTTCCGACCGCTATGGCAGGAAAAAAACAATCATCTGGCTAGGTGTGCTTTTTACAATTGGAGCCATTGGAACAGGCTTAGCTCATAATATCGGAATATTATTACTATTCAGAATGGAATTAGGTGTAGCAGTTGGAGGAGCTTCGGCAATTGTTCCTTTGTATCTGTCAGAAATGGCGCCTGCCGCGATCAGAGGCAGAATCGCTTCATTGAATACATTGATGAATTCTTTCGGAATTCTCATGGCGTATATTGTAAACTTTGTTTTTTCATCTTCGGGCAGGTGGGATCTGATGCTTCTATTAGCAGTGATTCCCTCCTTCATTCTCATGGCTGGCATGTTTTTTATGCCTGAAAGCCCGCGATGGGTGCTGCAGAAAAGAAGTGAGGATGAAGCACGCCATATTTTGCTTCTGACGAGAGATCCGAAAACAATCGATGCTGAGATCCGCAGTATGAAGGAGATTAAGACGAAGGAACGTGTTTCCATATCAACATTATTATCCCCGGCAATCAGGCCGATCTTATTTTTAGGTATTGGGGTCGCCATCTTTCAGCAAGTAATAGGCACGAATACGATTATTTATTATACACCGACCATCTTAGAAAATGCGGGGTTCGGCGCTTCCAGTGCCATTGCAGGAACCATTGGCATCGGCATTATCAATGTCTTATTTACGATCATCGGCTTGCTGCTGATTGATATGATAGGGCGAAGAAAGCTCATGCTGATCGGCAATGTCGGAATGTCTTTGGCACTTGGTATTTTGGGCATCAGTACGCTGTTCTTTCATGCACCCGATTGGCTGCTGTTATCCTGCTTATGCTTGTTTATGGTAGCGTATTCAGCGAGCTGGGGAATGGTCGTTTGGGTTGTGCTGGCTGAAATTTTTCCGTTGCAGGTCAGGGGAACGGCGCTGGGAATTGCTAGTACCTGTCTGTGGCTGGCAAATATTGCAGTGTCGCTGTCCTTCCCGCTGCTTTTAGATCTGATAGGTACAGGTGCTTTATTTCTCATGTACGGCGCCATTGGTGTACTTGCCTTTCTCTTTGTTTATCAATATGTGCCAGAGACAAAAGGCAAATCATTGGAACAGATTGAAGGAGAAATCATGTCAAAGAATACAGCTTCATCTTTCTAAAAGGAGGATTTCAATATGGGAAGAGAATATGGGTTATGCTTATGGACTTTCGGCAGCATTCCATTTGAACAAAAATGCCGGCTGGCTGCAGAAATCGGAGTAGATGGGGTTGAGGTCGAAGGGGATATTTCGCTGAATCCGAAAGACATTGCCGACACATTGGCTGCTCATCAAGTAAAGGTTTTATCGGTAACGCCAAGGAATGTGGATATTTCAAGTGCGAATGAAGAAGTTCGTTCAAAGGCTGTGCAGTATTTCTTAGATTTACTGGATTGGGCTGTGGATTTAGGGGCTCCCCGTATCTGTCTTCACGGCGATGTCGGTAAAGTGAGAGGGAGCGGTGATGATACAAGGGATTGGAGTTTACTAGTCAAAAGCGCTAAAAGGATCATGGCTAAAGCGGAGGAATTACAGATTCAGGTGGTATTTGAAGTGCTGAACCGATACGAAAATCACCAAGTGGTCACTTGTGAAGAAGCTTTACAATTCATTCGCGATGTCAGCAGCCCCAATCTCGAAGTACTTCTCGATGCGTATCATATGAATATAGAAGAAGCTGATCCTGTAAAGGCCATTAAATTGGCAGGGCAGAAACTCGGAGTCTATCACGTGGCTGATTCAAATCGCCAGGCGATCGGAAACGGCCATGCGAATCTCAAAGAGCAAATCGAAGCGCTTAATTTTATCGGTTATAAAGGTCCGATAATTATGGAGATGGTGGCGGCTGGACCGGATCCGTTTACTCCGATGAAAGGAAATGCCTATTTGGAAGTAGCGGCAGGGTATTATAAGTCATCATTAGAGACATTAAGGTCATGGGAAGGCTTGAAAATATAAAGAAAAAAGGACAACGGCTGTTGTCCTTTTTAATGCCGCTTGAACATTCCTGCTCAGTTTTTTTTATCTTGATGATCAAGCTCTTTCATCCGTTTCGTAAGCTCATTGAAGGCCTGATCCAGCTCCTTGTACCCTTTATCATTTGGCGTCATAAAACTGAGCTTTCCCAGCACTTCTTGTCTTTCTGTCTCAAGCTTTAAACGAAGCTCCTCCCGGTCATTTCTTTCTGAAGGAACGTCATTCAATTGCTTTTCGATACCATTGTTTGAAATAACGAGTTTGCTGTTCGTTGTTTTCTCGAGAAAATAACGGTCGTGTGAAACCACAATCAGTGTGCCGCTGTATTGTGACAGTGTTTCTTCCAGCTGTTCGCGTGACGGCAGGTCGAGGTGATTGGTCGGTTCATCTAATATCAGCACGTCTTTTTCCTCTAAGATATAAGCCATCAGCTTGCACTTTACACGCTCGCCCATACTCATATGTTGAATTGGTTCTGTCCATTGAGAAGCGGTAAATCCCAATCGCGTCATGATATTCTGGACATTTCCTCTCGCCTCGAACGTGTCTTGATAAAATAACTCCTCCGGTGTTTGTTCTAAAGGCAAATCAAATACTTCCTGTGTTAAATAACCGATTTTTGCTGATGGTGATATCCACACCTTTCCCTCAGCCGTTTCCTGTCCAAGAATGACTTTCAATAAGGTTGTTTTTCCGCTGCCGTTCGGGCCTGTAATGGCAACCTTTTCTCCGTGCTGAATCGTAAAGCGGGCGTTTTGAAACAGTGTCTTTTCGCCAAATGACTTCGTCAGATGTTGAACCTCCAAAAACCGTTTTCCTGTTTTATGAGTTGTATCAATTGAAAAACGAACAGTATATTCCGGATCGACAGGCTCAGCCTTTGTTTTTTCGAGTTCTTTTTCAAGCCGCTTTTGTTTCGATTTGATCTGGGCATCTGTGCGCTTTGCTTTTACACGATGGTATTCTTTAAACCCTTCCTTTTTCGTCGATTGTGCGTGGGCTTTTTTCGACCATGAAGTGAGTTCTGTCATTTGTGCTTCAATCCGTTCAATCATTTTCTGCTGTTTTTCATATTCGCGCTGCTGTGTCAGTCTTTTTTCTTTCCGGAACTTCATGTAACCAGAGTAGTTCCCTTTGTATTCAGTCAGCGTGTGGTCCTCGATTGACCATATTTTCGTGGCAGCTTCATCTAAGAAATACCGATCGTGCGAAACGAGAATGACAGTGCCGCTAACATTTTTCAGCTGCTGAATGAGAAATTGCAGGCTTATGTCATCAAGATGGTTTGTCGGTTCATCTAGCAGGAAAAGGTCTGCATCCTCTGATAGCCCTTTTGCCAGCCGTGCTTTCAGTTTTTCTCCGCCGCTTAACTGGCTGAAATCACGGGCTGGCACGTGCCATTTCTCCAGCAGTTTCACTTCGGCAGGTGTCTGATTCTCAAAGGAATACGATTCAGTCTCCTGTTCAACCAGCACCGTTTTTAAGCCGTGCTGCATCCATTGGATTTGTCCCTGTGACGGAATTAAGTCCTTGTTGATCAGGTGAAGCAGCGTCGATTTTCCAGCCCCGTTTTTGCCGATAATCCCAATGATATCGCCTTGCTGAACGCTGACATTTACGTTTTTAAAAACGGTAAGATCCTTCACTTCATAGCTGACGTTTATAAGTTTTAATTGTTCTTTCATCTATATCCCTCGCTTTAAGGGAGAACAAAAAAATCCTCCCAAATGTTTTGGAAGGATTAGCCGTGCCTTTGCCATGATTAAATAAGCTATTCTTCAGAAATAGCGTACGTATTTAGAAAATGGGCAGACTAATCCTATTTTTTATGATTTGAAATATGCGATTTCAAACGTTAAAAATAAGATTAGTTAATCATTGTCCACCCATCATCCCTTCTCAATTTATTACAAACAATATAGCATATTTTTTAATTCGAAAGCAAAGGTCATTTTCATCAAAAAAGCTCCTGCTCTCATTTCTGAGGCAGGAGCTTAAAAGGGTTATTGCTGCTTTAATTTTCTTACTTTATAAATCACAATCAGCAAAATAAACCAAACCGGTGTAACAAATAAGGAAACCCGAGTATCCTGTGCTAATGCCAGTACAACAAGGACAAACGCCAGGAACGCCAAAATTAAGTAATTCGTAAATGGATAAAGCGGCAGCTTAAATTTGTTTGCTTTCGCCAATTCAGGTCTTGTTTTACGGTATTTCATATGGCAGATAACAGTAATTCCCCAAATATAGATAAAACATACGGTGGAAATACTTGTGATCAAGGTGAATACGCCTTCCGGCATGATGTAGTTCAATGTGACACCGATTAAAATCACGATAGCTGAAAAGAACAATGCATTTCTCGGTACCTTGCGCGGTGTCAGTTTCGCCATTGATTCTGGCGCATTCTTGTCTTTCGCCAGTGAATAGACCATGCGGCTTGTACTGAATACAGCGCTGTTGCAGGCTGAGGCAGCTGACGTTAATACAACAAAGTTGATAATGCTTGCCGCACCGACGATGCCGACTGCAACAAAGACCTGTACGAATGGGCTTTCGCTGGGATTGATGACATCCCATGGATAGATGCTCATAATCACAAGAAGCGCCCCAATATAGAAAAGCAGCACCCTTACAGGGATATTGTTGATCGCCTTAGGGATGACTTTTTCAGGGTTTTCTGTTTCACCCGCTGTAAGCCCGACGAGTTCAATGCCGACAAAGGCAAACACAACCATCTGGAACGAGAGGATAAATCCGTGTATTCCATTCGGGAACATGCCTCCGTGGTTCCAGAGATTTGAGAAACTGGAAACACCTGAACTTGTGGAAAAGCCTTTGAAAATCATAAAAAGACCGATCATAATCAGCGCCAAGATGGCAATGACTTTAATTAATGCAAACCAGAATTCCAATTCTCCAAACAGCTTGACGGTAGCCAGGTTCATAATCAGTAAAATAATAAGAGCGATTAAGCCCGGAACCCATTGCGGCACACCGGGAAGCCAATACTGTGTATATAGCCCGACCGCAGTTAAATCGGCCATCGCGATTGAAATCCAGCAGAACCAGTAGGTCCAGCCTGTGATAAATGCGGCCATATCGCCTAAATAATCCTGAACAAAATCAACAAAAGAGTGATAGTTCAGATTAGACAACAGCAGTTCTCCAAGCGATCTCATAATTAAAAAGCAAATGATCCCCGTGATCATGTAAGCAAATAAAATTGACGGTCCTGCAAAGTGTATCGATTTTCCCGAGCCGAGAAACAGGCCTGTCCCAATGGCTCCGCCGATCGCAATAAGCTGGATGTGCCTGTTTTTCAGGCCTCTCGACAGTTTCTGCTGATTTATATTAGGATCTTGCGTCTTGTCGTCTGTCACTTTGTGTGTTCCTCCATTGAAAATTGTTTAAACATGTTTTTAGATACTATTATAACACTAAAATTTCTATCTTTTTTACTATACAGGAAATATGGAAGGAAATTTTAAGGTTTATCGATTCATCACAAGATACGAAAAAAGCGGCTAAATCGTGGGAGCCGCTTTTGTTTACGCCATTTTATGATTTTTTCATATACAGATAAAGCCCATAATCAGTCGGAGCAGATGCGTACCCTATCTGACGCAGCATCGCTGTTATGTTGCCGCGGTGATATGTCCCGTGATTTACAACATGCGGCACCAGTTCAGAAGCAGTCGTTTTCATGATTCCGCCGGCGGGATTTTCAATCTGAAGGGGTTTATGGATCTGTTCCTTTTGCTTGAAAAAAGCTGTATATCGCTCGGACAACTTTAGAAACAGGGCTTCCATTTCCGCTAGCTCCTTCGCCACTGTCTGGTCTTTAAGCTGTTCAGCTAATGCCAAAGCATGGTTCATGCTTTTTCCGGAAAACACTTCCACCCAGCCGAGATCAGAAAGATAAACATGGGACAATACATGGGATATTGACGGGAACACACTTTGGATCTCCTGACGATAAACCTCCTGTGGAAGCTCTTTTAATCGATTAAACATTTGCTGATGAGCCCATACGTTATATTCATACAATTGTAATGCTAGATCAGACATGTGAATTTTCCCCTTTCGCGTTTATCATTTCTATTGTATACGAACAAACATTCTTTAGGGAATTTTCTGTAAATAAAATGTATTGACAGAACATAGTTTAGAGGGATAAACTATGTAGCATCGATCGAAAGTTTAGGGGTGTAAACTAAAATGCAGGAGGAAAGACGTTGAATGAACAGAAGCTATGCCAAGCGATAAATCTTTTCGTAGAAGTTTTACTTGAAGGTACAGAGTTTGTACATCATGAAGTCGATCAGGATGTATTCAAACACATCTCCAGAGAACAGGCCGACCTGTTAAAAATTTTAAAAGTCAAGGGCCCATCTTCTCCCGGCAGCCTGGCCATGTATCAAAACGTGCATAAGAGCGCGATTTCTAACCGATTGAAGAAGCTGCTGGAAAAGGGATTGGTTGAGTGGGATGACTGTCCGGTAAAAAGTGATAAACGCACGAAACGAATCAAAATTTCAGAAAACGGTGAAAGCATTATCGAAGAATTGGATTCAGCTATCTTTAACGCGCTCAAAGAGCTGATGCACGATATAGATGAGGAGCACTTACAATCATTCATTGACATATTTACCATTCTAAAAAGCAAATTTAAAGGAGGGGATCTTCCGGAATGAAATCGATTGTCAAATTCAAATGGGCCATTGCGGCGGTTATCTTAGCGCTGACTGTTATATTGAATTTATTTTCTCCCAACTTAACGGAGCTGGCCAATCAAAAGGGGCAGGCACAGCTGCCGGCTGATTCCGTTTCAGAAAAAGCAAATGCTATTCTGAAAAAAGCCGGAGAAAACAATAATTCGATAAGCATTGTCTTTCCATTAGATCGTGCGCTAAATAAAGATACAGAGGGTCAGCTCCGCAGCATGATCGATAACATCAAAAAGATTGATGGTGTTGAAGAGGTAACATCTCCGCTGACAGGTGAAAAAGAAATCAAAGATCAATTGATTTCAAAGGATAAGAAAACCATTCTTATTCCCGTAACGATCACCGGATCTGATAAGAAAGCGGAAAATATTGCCGATGATATTTATCAAATCGTTCCCGATGATTTGACGGCATATATTACGGGAGCGTCTCTTATCAATCAGGATTTTGCGCACAGCTCAGAGGATGGGCTTAAGAAAACGGAAGTGATCACAGTCTGTTTGATTATCGGCTTGCTGCTGATCGTGTTCCGCTCTGTTGTGACGCCTTTAATCCCGATTGTGATTGTCGGTTTCTCGTATGTAATCAGTCAATCTATACTGGGCATTTTAGTTTATAATGTTGATTTTCCTATTTCGACATTTACCCAAACCTTTTTAGTTGCCATCCTGTTTGGGATTGGAACAGATTACTGTATTCTTCTTCTGACTCGTTTCCGTGAAGAACTGGCAAACGGGCATGACAAAAAAGAGGCAACCCTTATTGCTTACCGTACAGGCGGAAAAACATTGTTTATCAGCGGGTTTGCGGTATTGATCGGGTTTTCTGCCCTTGGTTTTGCAAAGTTTGCCATTTTCCAATCAGCTGTGGGAGTTGCTGTCGGGGTTGGCATTTTAATGATCATCCTCTTCACTCTGCTGCCTTTATTTATGGTGACGCTCGGTGAAAAGCTCTTCTGGCCGTCTAAGAAAGTGCTGTCGCACAATGACAATAAATTGTGGGCGTTTCTCGGCAGACATTCTGTTGCCCGTCCGTTTCTGTTTCTCGTTATAACAGTCATCATCACGCTTCCGTTCATTTTGACCTATGATGACCAGATTTCATTTGATTCAACGGCGGAAATCAGCAGCGATTACAAATCCATCAAAGGTCTTGAAGCCATTAAGGATGGGTTTGGTGAAGGAAAAGCATTTCCGGTGAATGTGGTGATAAAAGGAGACAAGGATCTCACTACCGCTGAGACGATCCCTTATCTCGGAAATATCAGCAAAGCCATTGAGAAAGTCGAACATGTTGATTCCGTCATGACCATTACCCAGCCGACGGGTGAAAAAATCAAAGATTTATATATTGATAAACAGCTAGGCTCTGTGTCAGACGGACTGGATAAGACAGTAAAGGGAATTGCTGATGTCCAAAGCGGGTTAACGGATATTGAAGATGGGCTGAATCAAATGTCCGGGCAAACCGGAACGGCCGCGAATGGCAGCTCCGGAGGCTCACTGTCAGATGCAGCTGACGGTTTGGGAAAAATCAATCAGCAGCTGCAGCTTGTCAGCAAACAGCTTTCTCAAACCGGCAATACCGCACAGGCGGTGCCTCAGCTCACAGCAATCAGCGGACAGCTTGGACAAATTCAAACCGGACTTGAGCAAGCAAACGAGCAGCTTTCAGGCCAGCAGAAACAGGCCGGAACGCTGACAGAAAGCCTGAATCAGCTTGCCGAAGGTGTGAAGAGTGCAAATAATGGACTGACAAAAATCACCGACGGGATTACGGCATCCAGTGATATGTTAGAGGACATGAGCAAAAGCTCAACCGTTCGGGATACGGGGATTTTTATTCCTGATCAAGTCATGAAAGATAAGGATTTTAAGAAATCAATTGATCGGTATTCCTTTGCAGACGGCAAGGGAGTGCAATTAAGCGTCGCCTTGGAGTCAAACCCGTATTCAGAACAAGCGATTACGACCATAAACCAGATCAAAAAAGCGGTAGCCGGCGAAGTCGGCGGCACGCCTCTGGAGGACACTCAAATAGTTTACGGCGGGGTAACGAGCGTCAATGCCGATTTAAAAGAGCTGTCTACAACGGATTTCTCCAGAACGATGGTCATCATGATTCTCGGGCTGTTTATCGTCTTGACAATCTTGTTCCGTTCAATGGTGATGCCGATTTATATGATCGCTTCACTGCTGCTTACGTATTACACTTCAATATCAATGACGGAATTGATTTTTGTGAATATCTTGGGCAATGATGGAGTCAGCTGGGCGGTACCGTTCTTCAGTTTTGTCATATTGATCGCGTTAGGGGTAGATTACTCGATCTTCTTGCTTGACCGCTTTAAAGAAGAGGTTCAGCTTGGCATTCATCAAGGTGTCATCAGGTCAATGAGCAAAATGGGCTCTGTCATCATCACCGCGGCTATTATTTTGGCCGGTACATTCGCGGCGATGATGCCATCAGGCGTCAATACGCTGATGCAGGTGGCAAGTGTCATCATTATCGGGCTGCTGCTTTACGGCCTTGTCATTCTTCCGCTCTTGATGCCGGCAATCATTGTGACATTTGGAGAAGGAAACTGGTGGCCGTTTGGCAGAAAGAAAAATATAGAATAGAAAAAAAGAGTGGTGACAATTCATTTGTTCATCACTCTTTTTTGTAGATGGAAGAGGCACGTTTTTCACCTGTCAGCAAGCAATGGAGGAACAGGGGAGAATCATCAACTTTTCTACATCTGTTGTCGGTCAAATGTTTCCGACATACAGCATATGCGGGAACAAAAGGCGCTTGGGCAATTCACCCGTCAGCTCGCCAAAGAATTAGCCGTGAAACAAATCACCATTAATGCGGTACCGGAAGATATCGCAAATGTGATTGAATTTTTAACGAGCGAACAATCCAATGGATCACAGACCAAACGATCCGTGTGAATGGCGGATTTATTTAAAATGAAAAAGCTCCCAAGAGTCATTCTTGGGAGCTTTGTTTTATTTCCATTCTGCAATAGTATCAATCGGCAGACGGTAGGAAGCGTATCCTTCGTCCGCAGCTTTTCCGATGGAAAGAAGCATAACAGGCACATAACGCTCTTTGTCTAATCCGAAGGCTTCCGCGATGTTTTCTTTATCGTAGCCGCCGATCGGGTTTGTGTCATAGCCGTGCGCGCGTGCAGTCAGCATAAGCTGCATAGAAACAAGGCCGCCGTCAATCAGGATCGTTTCACGGTTCACCTGAGCCGGAAGCTTTTCAAAATGAGCAGTCAGGGCAGCGATTTGTCTGTCTTTGACCTCCTGCGGCATGTAACCGAGCTCCACGGCTTTTGAATAAATGTCTTCTAAGTAGTCTGCATTGTTCATGTCTGCAAAAACAGCGATGACGGCAGATGAAGTTGTGACCTGTGTTTGGTTAAAGCTTGCCAGCGGCGCGAGCTTCTCTTTTCCTTCCGGGCTGTCGATGACGAGAAAACGCCATGGCTGCGCGTTGACAGAGGATGGCGCAGTTGTAGCTTCCTCTAGGATTTCTGTCATCTCTTCTTTGCTGATTCTCACTGTCGGATCATAATTGCGAATGGAACGGCGTCCTTTCATAATGTCCATAAAATCGTTTGTTTTGATCATGTTGATACACTCCTTTTAAGCTTCGATATTATCTATGTTGTTTCGCATGCGCCCAAGCACATCAATAAGCAAGCTGCGCTCTTCAGCACTTACATTTGCGAGCATTTCCTTCATGAAACGCTCCTTTTCTTTCTTAGAAGACTCGATTCGTTTTCTTCCTTGATCTGTTAACCGCACAAGGGTAATCCGGTTGTCTTCGGGCTTGCGCCGTCTTGATACCATGCCTTTGGCTTCAAGCTGTTTTAGGTGTCTTGTGACGGCCGCGCTGTCGATATTGACTTTCTTTTGAAGGTCGCTTTGACTGATCTCATCCGCATGATAAAGCAATGTCAGCAATTCCAAACGAGATTGGCTGATGCCCGTGCATGCCTCGAACTTCACGCCAATCACTTTGTTCACGCCTTGCAGCTGATATAAAATCTCGGCTTCCTCAGAACAAAATGATGCCAAAACCCATCCCTTCTTTCTTGTCAAAAAAATAATTGATATATCAATGATTGACACGTCAATTAATATACAACGATTGATTTCAATTTGCAAGCCATTTGCACATTTGAAAAACCTCCCAACATATAAGTTGGGAGGTTCTTGTTATCCTTGCGGCTCAGGATAAAACATCAGCAGAAAAAAGCTGGCCGTTTTCTGTGATGAATTGATGTAGCTGTGCGGCGTGGATCCCGTAAACTGCATGGCGTCTCCTGGTACCAGCGAATGCTCCTGATCCTGCAGATTGACGGTTAACTCGCCTTCTTTGATTAAAATGTATTCTTCTCCTAAATGTGTTTTTGCTTCATGTATGCATCCCGGTTTCAGATCGACAACATAAATTTCAAACTTTGTTTCAGGATTGTACGGAAAAAAGGGGTAAACAATGTAGTTTTCTTCATTATCTGTAACAGGTTCAATATCTTTAAGATTAATTTTTCTTACTTTCGGCTTGTCTTCTTTCAGAAAAACAGAAAAAGATACCTGCAGCCCATTTGCGATCTTCCAGAGAGTGGTGACAGTCGGGGTCGATTTTTCTTTCTCAATTTGTCCGAGCATCGCTTTGCTGACGCCCGTTAACTCAGAAACTTGATCAAGAGTCAGGTTTCTGCTTTTTCTGAGTTTGACAAGATTCTTTGCGATAATGGCTTGGATATCATCCATACATGTATCTCCTTACGTCATATTCGCTTTATTATAACATATTAAAATCAGCTATTACATACAGTTGTAAGCTATAACATATATGTGTATAATATGTTAGACGAGGAGGAGAAACAGAATGATATCAGAGAAAGAAACCACTCATGCCCAAACTTGCGAGCCATCGTTCTTACAAGGGTTTAAAGATTGTGTCCCGACGCTGATCGGCTACATCAGTATAGGTTTGGCTGCCGGAATCGTGGGGATTGCCTCGCATTTAAGCGTCCTTGAGATTACGCTGTTGTCAGGTTTGGTTTTTGCCGGCGGCTCCCAGTTCGTTATCTGTGCTTTGTTAGCAGCGAACAGTCCGATGTCCGCTATTATCCTGACAACGTTTATCGTAAATTTACGCAATTTTCTATTAAGTGCCGCGCTTGCTCCTCATTTTTCAAAGTATACGCTAGTGAAAAATGTGGGGATCGGCATGATGGTGACAGATGAGTCATTCGGTGTTGCTTCAAATAAGATTGTAAAAAAAGAACCAATTAGTGATCGATGGATGTTCGGATTAAATCTCACTGCATATGCGTGCTGGGTGCTCTCTTGTGTGGCAGGGGCAGTCTTTGGTAAATGGATTACCGATCCGGAAACGTTCGGACTCGATTTTGCGGTGACGGCTATGTTTTTAGCACTGCTGATTTTGCAGATGGAACATGTTGTGCCTGCAAAGATTAAACACTATGTATCTCTCATTATTTATATGGTGATTGCGATGATTGTTTTCTCTTTCTTTATGCCGTCACATCTCGCTGTGATTATTTCAACGATCATCGTAGCGACAATCGGGGTGGTGACAGATAAATGAGCGTAAATACATACATCCTGATGGTGATTATCGGCTGCGCGCTGGTCACAATGATTCCCCGCGTGATTCCATTTTTAGTTGTACGGAATATTTCCTTGCCGGAGCCTGTGCTGAAATGGCTCTCCTATGTGCCGGTTTGTATATTGACGGCACTTGTTGTGAAGGATTGCATGATTCAATCCAATGATTCTCTGAAATTGAATTGGCAGGCAGCAGTTGTATTGATTCCTACTCTATTGATTGCACTGAAAACAAAAAGTTTATCTATGACAGTCATCAGCGGTGTTGTTCTTATGGCCGGCTTGCGCTTATGGGTATAAAACAGCTGCTTACATCAAAACTCACGATATCAGGGGGAAGCAAACCCTGGTATTTTTTGTGTCTCTGATTCAATCTTTAAGCGGCTTTCACTGGCTGAAAGTTATGGTACAATATACAAATGTTTTACAGCTTCAATCAATTGTTGGAGTGACATCTGTTTCAGATAAATAATAGATTGAAGGGAAGGTTTTGATAGAATGCTGCAAAATCCAACTGGAAAAGAGCGTTTGGCATTGGCATTTCTGCTCGGCATGCTTGCTATATTGGGCCCGCTTAATATAGATATGTATTTGCCTAGTTTTCCTGATATTGCCGATGATTTATCGGCCAGTGCCTCGCTTGTACAGTTAAGTTTAACAGCCTGTCTGATCGGGCTTACCATCGGCCAGGTGATTGTCGGGCCGGTCAGTGATGTGCAGGGGAGACGGAAACCGCTATTAATCTGTATTTTCTTATTTGCGTTATCTTCTCTGTTCTGTGCGCTTTCACCAAACATTACAACACTAGTGGCAGCCCGTTTTTTACAGGGGATTACGGCCTCTGCAGGACTTGTGCTGTCTCGGGCAATCGTGCGGGATGTGTTCACAGGGAGAGAGCTTTCTAAATTTTTCTCACTGTTAATGGTGATTACCGCAGTAGCGCCAATGATTGCGCCAATGACAGGCGGTGCTCTTTTATTGCTGCCGTTTGCAACGTGGCATACGATTTTTCACTTTTTAACGATCATCGGATTTGTGCTTGTACTGGTTATTGCGCTGAGGCTAAAAGAAACATTGCCGCCCGAAAAGCGGATTCCAAGCTCAATTGGAACATCTGTCAGAACAATGGGGAGCCTGCTGAAGGATCGTTCTTTTATGGGCTACGCGTTAACTGTCGGATTTGTTCACGGGGGAAGCTTTGCTTATGTATCCGGTACGCCTTTTGTGTACCAGGATATTTACGGGGTGTCGCCGCAGGTATTTAGTATTTTATTCGGCATTAACGGCCTGGCGATTATTACGGGAAGCTTTATTATCGGGCGCTTTGGCGGAATCATTCATGAAAAAAGCCTGCTCCGCATGGCGGTCATTACAGCTATGATTGCGACTGCCGTGCTTTTAACGATGACGATGATTCACGGTCCTCTCGCTGCATTGGTCATCTCTATTTTTGTCTATATGATTACGATCGGCATGGTTCTGACGAGCACATTTACGCTGGCCATGGAAAAACAGGGGCACCGCGCCGGAAGTGCAAGTGCGCTGCTGGGAATGCTCCCGCTGCTCCTTGGCTCCATCGTTTCGCCGCTTGTGGGCATTGATGAGACGACAGCTGTTCCGATGGGAGCGATCATGTTTGTTACAGCAGTTATCGGTTCGCTCGCCTTTTTTAGATTAACTAAAGAGAGCGTGAAGCAGAATTAATCAAAAAAACCTGACGGCATGTCAGGTTTTTTTGATTTTATTAAAATAGCAAAAGCAGTCCGGCGATGGCCGGAGTCAAAAAGATTGCTGATTTCAAGACGGCCTTTGGCATGAGATTGGTGAATTTCGCGCCAACATACGCACCGCACATGGTTCCGATCAAGACTTTGATCAGCAACACATAATCAACAAATCCTTCCGTGATATACCCTATACCTCCGCCTGCAGCAAGAGGGATAATGACAAGCATCGTTGTTCCGACAGAATGACGGATGGAAAGGTTCAGCATAATCATTAAACCGATCTGGATAAAAGGAGCAGAACCGATGCCGAATGTGCCGGAAAGTATGCCTGATACGATTCCTAAAATCACGGCTTTTGTGTACATTGAAACATTGCTTTGATTCCCTTGAGGTTTTTCTTTTAAAATAAATAATCTGATTAAAATGAGAATCGCTGATAAAAATAACATTCCTGCTGTCAAATAATGAAGCAAATCGGCGGGAATAAAAGATGTCAGCTTTGCCCCGAAAAATGACCCGACGGCAGCAAAGCATCCGACCGTTAAACCGATTTTTAATTGGATGTTGCCTTCCCGGTAATGGCTGTAGGCCCCTGATAAGCTGGTGAAAGCCATACCGGCGAGGGAAGTGCCTAAAGCTGTATGAATCGGAATATGGAAAACAAGAGTTAAAAGAGCAATAACAAAGCCGGCTCCCCCGGCACCAATAAAGCCTAAAATGATTCCGAGAAGAAACATAACAAGAATAATGAGCATACTTTTTCCTCCATTGTATTCTGAGCTGTAAATGTAATGAATCTGAGTGATTGTAGCTGAGGCGAAGTGTCCGGCAGCCGATGAGAGGATCATCTCACTGGTTTACAGTAGTCTGTCGACCGTCGTTTAGCAAAAATATCGTACCGCAAATTTTGGAATTTGACAAGGGAGTTTGTTGCTTCCCTTTATCATCTGTTATATGATTTTGATGAAGAACAGCCCCTGAATCTATTCAAAAGAGGTATTATTTATATGGATGATTTTAAATTAGACAAGCCGACTCCTTATTACCTGCAATTTTATTTCCAGCTGAAAAAAATGATTTTTAACGGGACATTTAAGCCGGGGGAACGGATCAATGAAACACAGCTGGCTAAAAGTTTCGGTGTCAGCCGCTCTCCGATACGGGAAGCTATGCGGCTGCTTGAGAAAGACGGCTTGTTAAGAGCAGATGACCGGAATGGATTTTCAATCGCTTCTTTAACGGCTAAAGATGTAGATGAAATTTATAAAATCAGAATTCCTCTCGAGCTGCTTGCTGTCGAATTGGTCATAGACGAAGCGAATGACGAAGAGCTTCAAACGCTTGAAAAACAGCTTGAAGAAACAGAAAACGCGATTCGTAACGGAGCGGAAGAAACTGAAATGATCAGCTTAAACCAAAAGTTTCACCAGCTGCTTGTCGATTTTAGCCATAACAGACATTTAAAAAACTTGCTTGAGCATGTAAACGATCTGATTCACTTTTGCAGAATCCTTAATTATAAAGGGGACAACCGCCCTGAAACGATCCTGCGTGAACACCGCAGCATATTTGAAGAAGTAAAAAAGAGAAACAAAGAAGCAGCCAAAGAATATATGATGGCTCATTTCAATCATGATTCAGAACATTTGAAGCGTGTGCTTGAAGAAGGAAAAGAAAATTAAATGACATGTACAGATACCGAGGATGAGTCCTTGGTATTTTTTATTGCTATCATTACTTTAATAAATTGAAAATCATATATAAGGAAGCCCATTAATAAGATTCTATGATGATTGACTAACGAATAATGGGGGTTAGACATGTTTATCCATATCGTCCGGCCGGGTGATTCTTTGTTTTCCATAGGCAGAAGATACGGTGCTTCTGTTGATCAAATACGTGGTGTGAATGGCTTAGAAGAAACGAATATCGTGCCGGGGCAGGCTCTGCTCATCCCTCTTTATGTATATACAGTACAGCCGGGAGACACGCTCGGAGCTATTGCAGCAAAAGCGTTTGTTCCGACAGAACGGCTAAGAGCCGCAAATCCCGCTATAAATCCAAATGCCTTGCAAGCAGGAATGAGACTGACGATTCCTAATATCTCAAACTATATTGCGGGAACGTTAAGCTTTTACGTGCTCCGCAATCCGGATCTAGATCGCGATTTAATCAATGATTACGCCCCGTATTCGTCTTCGATTTCCATTTTCGAATACCATATTGCGCCTAATGGCGACATTGCAAACCAATTGAATGACGCAGCCGCTATTGAAACCACATGGAGAAGACGGGTGACGCCGCTTGCAACAATAACAAATCTAACCTCAGCAGGCTTCAGCACGGAACTCGTACACCAAGTGTTAAACAATCCAACTGCGAGAACCAATCTGGTTAACAATATTTATAACTTGGTATCCACAAGGGGATATGGCGGCGTGATGATCGATTTTGAAAAAGTGAGCGCCGCAGATCGGGATCTGTTCACAGGATTTTTGCGTCAGCTCAGAGATCGTCTGCAGCCGGGTGGCTATGTGCTAACCATAGCTGTTCCGGCAAAAACAAGCGATGATATTCCGTGGCTGAGGGGCTATGATTACGGAGGGATTGGAGCGGTCGTCAATTATATGTTTATCATGGCGTATGACTGGCATCATGCGGGAAGCGAGCCGGGGCCTGTTGCGCCGATTACTGAAATAAGAAGAACAATTGAATTTGCGATTGCCCAGGTGCCGCGGAGAAAAATCATCATCGGTGTCCCGCTCTACGGCTACAATTGGATCATCCCTTATCAGCCGGGAACAGTGGCTTCAGCTATTTCAAATCAAAAATCAATTGAAACAGCGATGAGGTACCAAGCACCCATTCAATATTCAAACGAATATCAATCGCCATTTTTTCGCTACAGAGATGAGCAGGGACGGACGCATGAAGTATGGTTTGAAGATGTCAGGAGCATGAGCCAAAAGATGCTGATCGTCCGCGAATATGGATTACAAGCAATAGGCGCCTGGCAGTTAACACTCGGATTCACACCAGCTCCATGGCTTCTGCGGAAATTTTTTACGATCAGAAAGGTTTAAGGGCACCGGGCACGGTGTCTTTTTAGTGATGTTTTAAGCGTCTGCTGAATGCTTTTACCGTCTCAGCCTTCCTTGCGTTGTTACTTCCATCGGGCATTATCTCTAAGCTGCTTTGTTAAAATCAGATGATAATCGTTCACGGTGTTGAAATATAAGAAGCAGATAAATGCCATTCTCACACAAAGGAGGACATAGGCGTATTTTTTGACTGCGGTGCCTCGAGCAGCCCTGAGTTCCCGACATATTGTCATTTCACTGGCTGGCAGCGCTGGCGATATCCTTTATCGTAACGGATTGATAGCCGTAAAATCGCATCAGCCTAAAGCGGCAGAATAATTCGATCATTTGTCACTTGCATGGCGTCAGTCTCCCCCATTATGATCGATAGTGAGAACTATCATCAGTCTAATCAGGCACAAATTGCATATCATCTTATGAACGCTTACGGAATATGAGTGAGAGGAAGTTGTCAGAATGAAAAAAGTATTGATCCTGAATTTCCCAGCTGAAGGCCATGTAAATCCTACATTAGGCATTACGAAAGCCTTTGCCGATCGAGGATATGATGTCCACTATATATCCACTGAAAAATATAAAGAAAGATTAGAAGCGGTGGGAGCGACTGTCCACCTTCATCAGGATTTGCTGAGAACAACACCTATTCATGTCGCTTCGCCAAATGGCATTCTTGATTTCCTGAAAATACATATCAAAACCTCACTGGACATTTTACATGTCGTAAAGGAGTTGTCAAAAAGCATCCAATTTGACTTTGTTTATTATGATAAATTCGGTGCGGGAGAGCTGGTCAGAGATTATCTCGACATCCCGGGCATCTCTTCATCTGCTTCTTTCTTATTCGATGAAGAGCATTTAAAGGTATTGCCTCTGCATCCGGATTCAGAAGTGCCTTTACAATTGGATAAAGAGTGTGAAGATCTATTATTAGAGATGAAACAAAATTATGGTGTATCACCTGAAAATATGGTTCAATTCATGAATAATAAAGGTGAATTAAATGTAGTGTACACAAGCCGATATTTTCAGCCGGAAAGCCATCGTTTCGGCAATGAATTTCTGTTTATCGGTCCAAGCTTTCCAAAGAGAGCGGAAAAAACTGATTTCCCAATTGAGAAATTGAAAGATGAGAAAGTCATCTATATTTCAATGGGGACTGTATTAGACGAAACTGAAGAGTTTTTCAACTTATGTATAGATGCTTTTTCTGATGTCGAGGGCAAGGTCGTGATAGCTGCGGGAGAAAAAGCTGACTTGACAAAATTAAAGCAAGCGCCGGAAAACTTTATCATTGCTTCATATGTGCCTCAATTGGAAGTGCTGGAACAATCAGATGTTTTCATCACTCATGGGGGAATGAACAGTGTAAATGAAGGCATTCACTTTAACGTTCCTTTAGTTGTAATGCCGCACGATAAGGACCAGCCAATGGTGGCCCAGCGGCTGACTGAATTACAATCAGGTTATACAGTATCTAAAGATCATGTAACCGCGCAGTCTTTAAAACATGCAGTGGAAGAAGTGTTGAATAACAACCGGTATAAGGAAGGGATTCAAAAAATCAATCAAAGCTTTCAGGATTGCATGAATATGGAAGAGGTAATGGAGCGGATTGATCAATTTATAGATCAGAGAAAATAAACAGCAAAAAATACATTTGGATGATATAAGAAAAAAGAGTGAGATGAAAATGGTCTCACTCTTTTTTACTGATAGGGTCTTACAGGCATTGTGACAATAACCGGATTCATTTTGCGGGATCAGAGATTTTAGCAAAAGGATTATAAATTTGTATGGGCTCATTTTCTGGGAACGGCAGGGCAGCAGGAGGAATACTTTCGCATTCATTCACACTCAAAATCATTTTTCATATTATGAATAAGTGTATGGAAAATTATGTATCGAAAGGATGTGGATATAAATTATGTCTCGAAAGCCGTCACATAGGTGCCCTTACTGTGGATCTAACTCTTCAAGCCCCAGTTGTAGAGTAGGCCCTAAAAAAAATCCTGAGCCTAAACATTCATGTATGTGCTGCTGCTGCGTAAGGGGAGTAAGAGGGCCGCAGGGACCACGCGGATTACGCGGTATTCCAGGCAGTCTTGGAGCCACAGGACCACAAGGACCACCGGGGCTGCCAGGGCTGCCCGGAGCAACAGGGGCCACAGGACCACCAGGTCTGGCCGGGGCTACGGGAGCCACAGGACCACCAGGGCCGGCCGGAGCAACAGGAGTCACGGGAGCCACCGGAGCAATAGGAGTCACGGGAGCCACAGGAGACGCCGGACCAGCCGGAGCCACCGGAGCGACGGGAGCTACAGGGGACGCCGGACCAGCCGGAGCCACGGGAGCAACGGGAGCTACAGGAGACGCCGGACCAGCTGGAGCAACGGGAGCCACCGGAGCAACGGGAGCCACAGGAGCAACCGGGGACGCCGGACCAGCCGGAGCCACCGGAGCCACAGGAGACGCCGGACCAGCCGGAGCCACCGGAGCCACCGGAGCGACGGGAGCCACCGGAGCAACGGGAGCCACAGGAGCAACCGGGGACGCCGGACCAGCCGGAGCCACGGGAGCCACAGGGGACACCGGACCAGCCGGAGCCACGGGAGCCACAGGAGACGCCGGACCAGCCGGAGTCACGGGAGCGACGGGAGCCACGGGAGCAACCGGGGACGCCGGACCAGCCGGAGCCACAGGGGACACCGGACCAGCCGGAGCCACGGGAGCCACAGGGGACACCGGACCAGCCGGAGCCACGGGAGCCACAGGAGACGCCGGACCAGCCGGAGCCACGGGAGCCACAGGGGACACCGGACCAGCCGGAGCCACGGGAGCCACAGGAGACGCCGGACCAGCCGGAGCAACGGGAGCGACGGGAGCCACAGGAGCAACCGGGGACGCCGGACCAGCCGGAGCCACCGGAGCCACGGGAGCCACGGGAGCCACGGGAGCCACAGGAGACGCCGGAGCCACAGGAGCCACGGGAGCCACGGGAGCCACAGAAACAGGAGCAGCTGGGTTATCCGAATACGGGTATATTTATAACTTAAGCGCTCAAACGGTAGCTATAGAGGCTGATGTCATTTTTGATTCAACAGGGATAACCACCCCTGGAATTACACATGCCCCCGGAACTTCTCAAATTGCTATTACCACTCCGGGAGACTATGAGGTCACTTTTTCTGTTTCGGGAGTAGAGCCTAACCAATTCACACTATTTTTAAATGGTGCGCCGATTACGAATACAGTCTACGGTTCAGGTGCAGGTACTCAGCAAAACAACGGTCAGGCTATTATAGCCATAGCAGCCGGCGATGTTCTAACTCTTCGAAATCATACGTCTGTTGCCGCAGTGACTCTCCAGACTTTGGCAGGAGGCACACAACCTAACGTAAACGCTTCAATTGTAATTAAAAAATTAGATTAACAATCAGCACTGTGTCATGAGCAAACAAAAAGTACTCTATTGATCTTACTAGTACTTAATATTTCAGCAGTGCTTTTTTTTGACCTGATTTATGTTGAACATACAAACGCTCCAAGTTCTTTTTATCTCAGATATTTATTTTGTATGGGATAACTGGGATAGGGTGTGTAAAACAAAAAAACGATATCGTACAAATGAGCAGACATACCTTATTTTATCGGTTAAACGATTCTTCGGAGGGTTGCAGCATCTAAAGAATTAACGAAGAAACGATTACAAACAGCTCGTTATTTAATGGTGTATATTCGGTGGCAACTAAAGGTTTTGGGTATGCCATCACCAAGGTGGGCTAGTGATATTAACAATTTATCATCGGTAAAACCAGCTCAACAGTTAGGGTTTGACGACAGATAAAGTATTCTGTTTTCGCAAAAAATAAGATCATATCAAATTGGCATACAAGGTGACTGTTTAACTTCTCCGATATACAAAAACCTTCCGTGTTGGAAGGCAATTATTAAAATGCAATTTTGATCTTTTGAGAATCACTGATCTTCTTATGGTTTTGGTCAAAAACGTCACTTGTTGTGATTTCAATCCATTTGATCTCTTTTTTCTTCTTCTCAGCTGATGGTTCATCATGAGCATGTCCGCTTGCTGCGTTTACAATAAAGCCGAGATTGCCGGATTTTTCGGCGCCGCCTTCTAATTCACCATTCAACTCTTCGAGGTACATATCTTTATTCCAATCAAAGGTTTCACCTGTATTTGTTTTCATCAATGCAATCGGGGCAAAATTCACTTTCTCGGAAGAAGTGTTTTTGATATCAACGAAAACTTTAACGAAATCAAACTCTTCATCGTGTGTTAATACATGAAAATAATCAATCATGCTGTAATCCGGACGTAAGTGGATCAGCTTCATTTCTTTTACCGTTAACTCTACGTTTCCAATCTTATAAGTTTGATTGACTTGTTTGATATCTTTTAAGACAGCTTCTCCTTTGTCATCAGAAAACGTTTGATTTACCTTCAGCAATGACCGGTCATCTGTTACCTGTGCATTAGGCTGATACTCATCTATACTGTCCTTTTGAGATGAAGTGCTTTGCGGTGTGGCTTTTGCTGTTTGCTCTCCGGCTGTATTTTGTTTTTCAGAATCGGCGTTTGATGAACAGCCCGCAAGCATGACGATAAAAAATAAAATCGATAGAATCTTTTTCATCATGAGTCCTCCATTAAGAAAAGAGCCCGTTCCTTATACAAGCAACGGGACACCTTGTATTCTCTTACTTATCTTTAATCTTAATGTTATATTGTAAAGCGTCGAAAACATTTTTGGCGATTTCAGTATTATCGATTTGGCCGGAAAACTTCTCACTGGACGGTCCGTACGCATAGACAGGAACATCCTCGCCGGTATGTCCGCCTGTTGTCCATCCTGTGTGGGAGCGTTTATTGAAAATCTCCTCAATCGCATTATCGATATCAAGGACTTCCTTCGATTTTGCCGCTTTTTCAACAGATTGAATTTCAGATGCAGTTAAAGCTAATTTCTTTTGATCAATATACGTTTTTAATGTTTTTTCAACATCTGCGCCGCCGGCAATTTTTTCTGCCATAAAGTCAGGTGTGCGTTTTGCGGCTTTAATGGGCTCACTGAACCAGTTGTAAATGCCGTCCGCACCGATGGAGTACCCGCCGGTTGAGTGGTCAGCCGTTGCGACAACCAATGTATGCTTGTCTTTTTTAGCGAAATCGATCGCTGCCTTGTAGGCTTGTTCAAAGTCTTCCATCTCACTCATGGAGCCGACAATATCATTGTCATGCCCCGCCCAGTCAATCTGGCTTCCTTCAACCATGAGAAAGAAACCGTCTTTGTCCTTGCTTAATTTTTTGAGAGCTGTGTTTGTCATGTCTTTTAATGAAGGAATATCCTTCGTGCGGTCGATCTTTTTAGGCAGGCCGCCGTCAGCGAATAGGCCGAGAACTTGGCTGTCCTTGTTTTTCAGCATGTCCTTGCGGTTATCCACATAGCTGTATCCCGCTTTTTTGAATTCCTTTACCAAATTACGGTCCTTGCGGTCAAAATTGCTTTTTCCACCGCCTAGAAGGACATCGATTTTGTGCTTGCCGTTCACCATTTCATCAAAATAGTCGTCTGCAATAGAATTCATGTTTTTCCGGCTGTGATCATGTGAGCCGAAAGAAGCCGGAGTGGCGTGAGTAATCTCTGAAGTGGCGACAAGGCCGGTCGATTTTCCTTTTTCTTTTGCCGCTTCAAGAACTGTTTTGACCTCTGAACCGTCATTATCCACTGCAATTGCATTATTATATGTTTTAACCCCAGCTGACATAGCCGTTGCGGCAGAAGCAGAATCCGTTACATTTTGTTCAGGATCTTCAGGGTAAGTAGTCTGCTGGCCGACAAGGTATTGGTCAAAAGCTGTAGGCTCAACAACCTTTGTCTTTTTATTATCCTTTAAGTAACGATGAGCGGACGTATAAGACACACCCATCCCATCACCGATCAGGACGATGACATTCTTAATTTCGTTTTGATTCCCCTTTTTCTTTTCCTGGGCGCTGGCTTCAGGCACGCTGCCGCTGACTAGGCTGCTGAACGCAATAGATGATAACACCGCAATAGGCAGCAGCTTCTTCGGGAATTTTTTCAACTGAATAACCTCCTAAAAATATGATCCTCAATGACAAACCCATTATATTTTTAAAGTGTTAAGCTAGTATTAATCGATTTTAAAGATTGAATTTACAAGATTACAAGGAAATGAAAAGGCAGTGCCGAAAGTAAATATGATGTGCAAATCTGACCGGCTAGTGATTATGTATGTGACTAGAAGATGTCAATCAATCCCTTGATATAGAACTCAAAAAGAAATCGAGTTTGCTAGAGGTAATATTTCTTACTGAGGGGATATTAAAGGAAAACATGTGACCGGCAATGCACCCGAAGAAGAGAATAGATGTTGAGGTGACAGTATGGAAATAAACGATGTGCTATACGGCAGGCATCAAATAGACGGAGTACTGGAAGAACTCATAAAAAGCTCACCCGTGCAAAGATTAAAAGGGGTTTATCAAGGCGGCGCCAGCTTTTTAGTCAATCCAAAGTGGAATGTGACCCGGTATGAGCACTCCATTGGCGTTATGCTTCTAATCAAAAGGCTGGGGGGAACCATAGAAGAGCAGATCGCGGGTCTTCTCCACGATGTGTCGCACACAGCATTTTCTCATGTAATCGATTTTGTATTTGAAAATGAAGCGGAAGATTATCATGAAAACATTTTTCAACAAGTCATTGACCAGTCCGAGATCCCTGGAATTCTAAAAAAACACGGTTATGATGCCGGCGATCTTTTATTAAATGATACAAGATGGACACTGCTCGAACAGCCCGCACCGGAGCTGTGTGCTGATCGCATAGACTACACGCTGCGTGACATGTATCAATATGGACAGATCACGCTCCGCGAAGCAGAAATCTTTTTAGATCGCCTCATTGTGAGAAACGGAAGGGTGTTTCCAGATAGTATCGGAACAGCCGAATGGTTCGTGCGAGTGTATTACAAGGAAGTAATCGATTTCTTTATGCACCCAGTGAATGTATATGGATATGAATACTTAACGCGAACGCTGAAGGCTGCGCTGCAGCACAATGTCATCGCTGCCGAAGATTTGCTGAAAACAGACCAAGTGGTGTTAGACATCCTGCATTCATCAGAAAATGAAGAAGTACGGAGACTGCTTGAAAAAATACATCCTCACATACAAGTAAAAGAGGATGACATTCATTACGATTTTCATCGAAAAAAGAAAATGCGTCTCATCGACCCTTCTGTTTTCCATCATAATGAATGGATCACATCCTCATCAGTATCTCAAAACATCAGAAAAATGGGAGAGACCGCTTATCAGAAAGCAAAAAAAGGCGTGTATGTCAAAGTAATCGAAAACTAACCGAAGCCGCGCAACCGCGGCTTTTATCCACCGCGTTTTATTCTGCGGATCACGGGGAATAGGACAAACAGCAGCATATTTTATGAGAATATCAGCGCATTTACATACCATCCGGGGGTATAGTATTCTTGAAAAGATCATGTTTGACAGGCAGATGTGAAGGCCATTCTGTTTCCGCGGATTACATTCACACCAAAAAATGAAGCAAAGGAGAATGAACATGAAGATTTCGAAAAAGGCACTTGGAATTTTATTGATGTCACTTATTTTTGTTTTATCAGCATGCGGCAATAACGATAGCAAAAAAGAAAGCACTCATGAAAGTCATTCGGACTCCGGCTCACACGAAGAAATGGATCATTCCGGATCTGCTGAAGTTCCAGAGGGATTAACGGAATCGAAACATCCTAAATATAAGATAGGCAGCCAGGTCATCATCAATGCTTCTCATATGAAAGGTATGAAGGGCGCCGAAGCAACAGTTACAGGCGCATACGATACTACGGCATATGTTGTTTCTTATACACCGACAACCGGAGGACAGCGAGTTGATCATCACAAATGGGTGATCCAAGAAGAGATAAAAGATGCAGGAGATAAACCCCTCTACCCCGGAGATCAGGCGATCTTAGAGGCCTCTCACATGAAAGGCATGAAGGGAGCAACTGCTGAAATCGACTCTGCAGAAAAAACAACGGTATACATGGTGGACTATACATCGAAAACAAGCGGAGAAAAAGTGAAAAACCACAAATGGGTCACCGAAGATGAGCTTTCAGCTAAATAATAAAAAATCCTCCTTTTACAAGGAGGATTTTTTTGCTGTCTGAACAGGTCTTGTTAAAGAAATTAGAGCAAACAGGACAGCGATGATCACAATCGACCCGCCGCACCATGCTGTTGACACCACAGTACCCGTCTGATCCAAAACAACACCGCCAATGGCTGAGCCAAGGGCAATTCCGACTTGGAGGGCCGACGTGTTAAAGCTTTGCTGAATGTCAGACGAATCAGGTGCAATTTCAATTAAATAGCTTTGCTGAGCCGGGGCGAGGCTCCAGCTCAGAAGACCCCAAATCACCATAACAGGCAAAAAGAAAATCATAGACGATGTAGACAGCGGCAGTAAGAACATAATGATGGCAAAGGAACCGGTCACCAGCAAAATGCTCTTAAAGGAACCAAGCCGGTCAGATAGCGCTCCTCCGAAAGGACCTCCGCATACAGCAGATATCCCGAAAAGGAAATAACAAATGCTGACCCAGAAAGAGCTCAGGTGAAGAGTCTCTTCTAAAAACGGCGCAAAGTAAGCGTAAAGCGTGTAATGGCCAGCTAATGTAAACATCGTGACGAGGTGTGAACTCGCGATTTTCAGATTACCGACTGTCTTGAGTTGTTCCCGGAAAGGAATCATTTTCTCCGCTGGTATTCTTTCAAAGAAGATTGAAATAATCAGCATGGAGATCAGCGCCAACAGGCCGATGCCAAGGAACAAAATGCGCCATCCGAAGGAATCGCTGATCAATATGCCAAGCGGCACACCTAATGCGATGGCAGAACTGAATCCCATAAAAATGATGCCGATTGCGCGGGCTCTGTATTCAGGCGCCACAATTTTCGGCGCAATTGTCAAGGAAAGCACAACAATCAGCCCTGTACTCATCGCAGCCAATACCCTTGACACCATCAGTGTTGCAAAATTAGGGCTGAAGTAGGCCACAAGATTGCTAAGGAAGAAAACAAATAAGGCAATTAAATATAAACGCTTCCGCTCAATCTTCGCAGTCAAGGCCAAAAGCAGCGGCCCTGACACCGCATATCCCAGTGCAAATACACTGATCAGCTGCCCGGCTGAGACAATAGAAATGTCTAAATCATTTGCGATTTGAGGAAGAATTCCTCCCACAATTAACTCAACCAATCCGACTGCAATCGTAGAAGCTGCAAGCAGAAAAACTTTAAAATTCATAACAAACTCCTTCACTTTAATTTTTTTACAAATAAAAAAATCCTGATTACAAAAAAAGTGATACACAATTTTTGTAATCAGGATTTTACGGTTCCTGGTAGACACCCTCAATCCATATTATTGAGGTTATACAAGTAAAAATAGCTATTTAATTGATTTAGTTTCCGAGGATGAGTTTAACATATTGTGAGCGAATCTTCCATAGAAAATTTTGATAAATAGTTGAACTGAAAAAATATGAGTATATTTATTTTTACAAAAGTATAGACAATTAAAATTAAATGACTATAATAAATTTTGTAAGCGTTTTAAATAAAAGAGGGGGGTCATCCATTGAAGAAAATTTTACTGGCGTGCAGTTCGGGAATGTCCACCAGTTTGTTGGTGACAAAAATGAAAGAATACGCGCAATCCATCGGAGAGGAAGCGGAGATCTGGGCAGTCGGCCAGGATAAAGCGAAAGAAGATATGCAAAAGGCAGATGCGGTTTTAATCGGCCCGCAAATGAGCTTTCTGAAAAGCGAACTGCAAAAAGAAGCCGACCAATACAACATTCGGGTTGAGGTCATTGACATGATGGCTTACGGAATGGCTGATGGCAAAAAAGCTTATGAACAGGCTTTGTCATTAATGGGGCAACAATGATGGAGCAGATAAAAATCACCGATTTAACAGACGAACAAATCAGCTTTCAGCTTATTCTCCACAGCGGCAATGCCCGCAGCTGCATCATTCAATCACTGCGTGCCTACAAGGAAGGAAACAGGGGGGAGGCAGATGCCCTTATTGCCCAGGCTGAGGATGCTCTATCTGCAGCCCATGACATTCACTTTCAAATGATACAGAAAGAATCAAGCGGCGAGGCAGCCAATTTCTCATTGCTGCTTATGCACGCGGAAGATCATCTGATGTCAACATTGACCATGAAAGAATTGGTAAAAGAGCTGCTTGGCATCTTTAAAACAAAGAATATATAAAAATCGGGGTGGATAGGGTGTTCGAGAAAATCAGCCAATTCCTTGTTCCAATTGCAGGGAGGTTAAATAATAACCGTTATTTGCAGGTGTTGCGCGATGCGTTTATGCTGGCCTTCCCGCTTACGATATTCGGGTCCATTTTTGTGGTGTTAACGAACCTGCCGTTTTTAAATAAAATCATGAATGCTTCAATGCTCACATCGTTTCAGTCCAATTTTGGCATTGCGTCTACGGCGACCATGGGGATTATGTCTGTCTTCGTCGTGTTTGGTATAGGCTATTATCTCTCAAAAAGCTATCAGGTTGAAGCTGTGTTTGGCGGTGCGATCGCTTTGGTTTCCTTTTTGCTGCTGACGCCTTTTATCGTTCAGCCGGAAACAGGAGATGCCATAACCGGAGTCATTCCGGTAGACCGCCTCGGTGCCAAAGGAATGTTTCTGGGTATGATCACGGCATTTCTTTCTGGTGAAATCTACAGAAGAATCGTTCAAAAAAATCTGACGATCAAAATGCCTGCCGGGGTTCCGCCAGCTGTAGCAAAATCATTTGCCGCACTTATTCCGGCTTTTATCACACTGACTGTGTTTTTGCTGATTAACGTTCTGGTCACCCAGCTTTTCAAAACCAACATGCATGATGTCATTTATCATGCGATTCAGGCTCCGCTTGTCGGACTTGGAAGCGGTATCATTCCGACGCTGATTGCTGTATTTTTCATTCAAATTCTATGGTTTTTCGGATTGCATGGGCAAATCATTATCAACTCTGTGATGGACCCGATTTGGAATACACTTCAGGTGGAAAACCTGGCAGCCTACACAGCGGGGAAAGAAGTGCCGCACATCATCTCAAAACCGTTTATGGAGATTTATACAGTGGGGATGGGCGGAACCGGGATGACGCTGGCGATTGTATTTACGATTCTCATATTCATGAAAAGCAGGCAGATGAAGCAAGTATCAAAACTCGGCCTTGCTCCAGGGATTTTTAACGTAAACGAACCGATTATCTTCGGACTGCCGATTGTGATGAATCCAATCATTATCGTGCCTTGGGTGCTGGCACCGATGGTTGTTACGCTCGTCACCTATCTGGCCATGTCAGCAGGGCTCGTTCCGCCGCCGACCGGTGTGACGGTGCCGTGGACGGTTCCATTATTCATTAATGGCATTATGGCGACGAACTCAATCATGGGTGGCGTCATGCAGCTTGTTAATCTATTAATTGTCTTCGTGATATGGTTTCCGTTCCTAAAAGCAATGGATAAATTAAATCTCGCAAAAGAAAAGGAACAGGCTGTTCAGGAAACAGCAAAGCAAAATGATAACAGCATCAAAATGTGACAGAAGGAGAGAGAGAACTTGACTCAAACAGAACAGTATCGTTTTCCAAAAGATTTTTGGTGGGGATCATCCGCTTCAGCGACACAAACGGAGGGTGCCTCCGATCGAGACGGAAAAGGGAAGAATATTTGGGATTACTGGTTTGAAAAAGAGCCTCATCGCTTTTTTGATCATGTAGGGCCTGCATCCACATCGCAATTTTACGATAACTATAAAGAGGATATCAGGCTGATGAAGGAGCTTGGCCACAACTCGTTCCGTATGTCGATTTCATGGTCACGTTTAATACCGGGCGGAACAGGCGAGATCAACCCTAAAGCAGCGGACTTTTATAACAGCGTCATTGATGAGTTCATAGCTAATGGAATTGAACCCTTTGTCAATTTGTTTCATTTCGATATGCCGATGGAACTTCAAAACATCGGCGGCTGGGCAAACAGAGAAACGGTGGATGCTTATGAAAACTATGCGGGAACGTGCTTTCGTTTGTTTGGCGATCGCGTGAAAAAATGGTTCACGCATAACGAGCCGATCGTACCGGTAGAAGGCGGATATTTATATGATTTTCATTATCCGAACAAGGTAGATTTTAAAGAAGCCGTTCAAGTCGGGTTTCACACCATGTTATCGAGCGCCCGGGCCATTCGGACTTACAGAGAGATGAAGCAGGATGGAAAAATCGGCATCATCTTAAATTTAACCCCATCCTATCCGAGAAGCAGCCACCCGGCGGATGTAAAAGCGGGTGAAATAGCAGATGCGTTCTTTAACCGATCTTTTTTAGACCCTTCTGTAAAAGGCGAGTTTCCAAAAGAACTCATAGACATTTTAAAAACTGAAGGCTTTATGCCTGAATATGAGAAAGAGGATCTTGAGATCATTAAACAGCATACGGTTGACTTATTAGGTGTGAATTATTATCAGCCGAGACGTGTAAAAGCCAAAGAGCACCTGCCAAATCCGGATGCGCCGTTTTTGCCTGACAGGTATTTCGATCCTTACGTCATGCCGGGCCGCAAAATGAATCCCCACCGAGGCTGGGAGATTTACGAAAAAGGCGTTTATGATATCCTGATCAATTTAAAAGAAAATTACGGGAATATCGAGTGCTTTATTTCTGAAAACGGCATGGGGGTTGAAGGGGAAGAGCGTTTCAGAGACGAGCAGGGTATGATTCAAGATGACTATCGAATTGAATTTATCAAAGAGCACTTAAAATGGATTCACCGCGCTATACAGGAAGGTTCAAACGTAAAAGGCTATCACTTATGGACGTTTATGGACAATTGGTCATGGACAAACGCTTATAAAAACCGATACGGATTTGTTTCAGTCAATCTGAAGAAAGACGGAGAAAGAACCGTCAAAAAGAGCGGAAAATGGTTCAAAAAGCTTGCTGAGAAAAATGTTTTTTAGGTTGCTATAGCTAAAAGGTCTTCCGGCGGTCAAAATTTCTAACAGAAACAACAAATAGCCATAACGTTGATGAAACAGGGAAAAGAACTTATGATATCCGTAAAGAAGTTTATTCGATATCAAAATTTTTACTTTTACAGCTGCCGGAGGATACCAATGAATAAATACGAAATCATTGCAAATGAAATGAGAAAACGAATCAAAAATAATGTATATCCCATCGATCAGCCGATTCCCGATGAAGTATCTCTTGCAAAAGAGTTCAATTCAAGCCGCATGACGATGAAAAGAGCTCTAGATAATTTAGTTGCTGAAGGACTGTTATTCAGAAAACGCGGTCACGGAACCTTTATCATCCAATCTGCGATACAGGATGAACATGTCCATGTCGTCAGCAATGAAATCCGCGGACTGACCAATTTGTTAAAAGACAAAAAAATCAAAAGCAAGGTCATTCAGTTCGAGGTGCAATTTCCCACTGAGGAAGTGGCTGCCCATTTATCAATTGATCAGAAAACGCCGGTTTATTATGTTGTACGGCTGCGGATTGTGGAAGGCGAGCCATATGTATTGGAAAAAACATATATGCCGACACACTTAATACCCGGCATTAATGATGAGGTGCTGCACCACTCTATTTATGAACACATTACAAACGGGCTTCAGCTAAAGATTGCCGGAACGCACCGGAAAATCAGAGCCTGTAAATCTGATGAGATGGATCAGCAGCATCTGGGCTGCAAACAGGATGATCCCATTCTTGAAGTTGAGCACGTGGGCTTTTTAGATATCGGTATTCCATTTGAATATTCCTTTTCACGTCATCGGCATGACAAATTTGTCGTCACTTCGGTAAATGTAAGGCGCTGATCGCGGAGATAACAAGGAGGCCATCTGCATGCTTGGCGGTATTGAAGCAGGCGGCACAAAATTTGTATGTGCCGTCGGAACAGAAGATGGAACGATCATTGACAGAATAGAGATACCAACAGCGATGCCGGATGAAACGATAGAGAAAGTCATTCAATATTTTCGCCAATTCTCGCTACAGGCAATCGGCATCGGCTCCTTTGGTCCCGTTGATACAGATGTAAACAGTAAAACATATGGAACCATTACTGCCACGCCTAAACCAGGCTGGCGGCACTATCCATTCTTGAAAACAATAAAAGAAGAAATGAATATTCCTGTCGGATTCAGTACGGATGTAAACGCTGCGGCGCTCGGTGAATCTCTTTTCGGCGCAGCTAAAGACTTCGACAGCTGCTTATATATCACGGTCGGCACTGGCATTGGTGCAGGCGCGATTATAGAAGGGCGGCTTCTGCAAGGATTATCACATCCTGAAATGGGCCATATCTATATTCGCCGCCATCCGGATGACACGTATCAAGGAAAGTGCCCTTATCATAAGGATTGCTTCGAAGGTCTGGCTTCCGGTCCTGCTATAGAGTCACGATGGGGAAAAAAGGCCGCAGATTTATCACATGTTAATGAGGTCTGGGAACTTGAAGGATATTACATTGCGCAGGCGCTGGCACAATATATCCTCATCCTGGCACCAAAAAAAATTATTCTTGGCGGCGGCGTCATGAATCAGAGTCAGCTGCTCCCTTATATATATCAATATGTACCTAAAATAATGAACAGCTACTTTAATTTTTCTGAATTATCAGAAAGTATAAATGAGTATATTGTAGCTCCCCATTTAGGCAGAAATGCCGGAATCATCGGAACGTTTGTTTTAGCCGATCAGGCATTAAAAGCAGAAGAAGCATCCGGGGAGGTTCCATCATGAAGCATCCTTTATTTTTAGAGCCGATTTTTAAAGAAAGGATATGGGGCGGCACAGCGCTTCGTGATAGATTCGGCTACAGCATCCCTTCAGAAAAAACTGGTGAATGCTGGGCTGTCTCGGCCCATGCCAATGGATCATCGACTGTTCAAAATGGCCGGTTGGCAGGAAAAACCCTAGATCAAGTGTGGAAAGAATGCCCGGAGTTTTTCGGCTTTCCTCAAAGAAGCGTGTTTCCATTACTGGTGAAAGTACTTGATGCCAACATGGACCTTTCTGTACAAGTGCATCCTGGTGATCATTATGCCATGGTGCACGAAAACGGAGACCTCGGAAAAACAGAGTGCTGGTATATTATTGATTGCAAAGAAGGGGCAGAACTGATTTTGGGACATCACGCAAGCACGAAGGAAGAATTCAAACAGCTTATAGAAAGCGGTGACTGGAACGGACTGCTTAGGCGCATCAACATAAAGCCAGGAGATTTCTTTTATGTTCCAAGCGGCACGCTGCATGCATTGTGTGAGGGCACCCTCGTCCTTGAAATTCAGCAAAATTCTGATACCACATATCGAGTATACGATTATGATCGCTGTAATGACCATGGCCAAAAAAGGGATCTCCATATAGAAAAAGCTATGGAAGTCGTAAACATACCGCATGCGGATTCTGAACCAATACCGGCGGTGAAAGAAATGAAGGATGCCGTGATTACGTCTTATGTTCAGTCAGATTATTTCTCAGTTTACAAATGGAATGTCAGCGGCAAGCCGGTTTTTCCTACTCCTCAAACCTATTTGCTATGCAGTGTTGTCGAAGGCTCAGGGATTATAGAAAACAACGGTGTGCAGTATGAATGCAAGAAAGGCTCACACTTTATTTTGCCTGCCCATTTTGGCGAGTTTTCAATAGAAGGAACTTGCGAGCTGATCATATCTCATCCTTAATAAGAACGGAGGAATTTCTGTGTTAAAGAAACCTATCATCTGTTTGTTCATCTTATTTTTATTTGCGCCTGCCGTTTTGGCTGAGCCGATCCGAGCACATACTGTGTCACCTGTTAATCCTAAAGCACAGCAGACAACAAAAGATGTGATGAATTGGCTCGCCCACCTGCCGAATCGTTCTGAAAACAGAGTGCTTTCCGGTGCGTTTGGCGGTTACAGTCATGACACATTCTCCATGGTCGAAGCAGAAAGAATCCGAAGCTCAGCCGGACAATCACCTGCCATTTACGGCTGTGATTACGCGAGGGGATGGCTTGAAACCTCAAACATTGAAGATTCTATAGACGTAAGCTGCAACAGTGATTTAATTTCGTATTGGAAAAGCGGAGGGATTCCGCAGATCAGTCTGCATCTAGCGAATCCTGCTTATCAGTCAGGACACTATAAAACACCGATTACCAACGATCAGTATAAAAAACTGTTAGACTCTTCTACAACAGAGGGGAAGCGGCTGAACGCCATGCTCAGCAAAATTGCTGACGGACTTCAAGAGTTGGAAAAGCAAGGCGTGCCCGTTCTGTTCAGGCCGCTGCATGAGATGAACGGCGAGTGGTTTTGGTGGGGCCTTACGTCATATAATCAAAAGGATGATGAAAGAATCTACTTATATAAACAGCTCTACATCAAAATCTATCATTATATGACTGACGAAAGAGGATTGGATCATTTATTGTGGGTTTACTCTCCCGACGCTAATCGAGATTTTAAAACAGATTTTTACCCTGGAGCTTCATACGTAGATATAGTTGGGTTAGATGCATACTTTCAAGATCCATATTCGATAAGCGGATACGACCAGCTGACAGCACTTAATAAACCATTTGCCTTCACAGAAGTTGGTCCGCAAACAGCAAACGGCAGCTTTGATTACAGCCTGTTTATGAGTGCGATAAAACAAAAATACCCTAAAACCACTTATTTTCTGGCCTGGAATGATGAATGGAGCCCGGCTGTGAACAGAGGCGCTTCTGCTCTCTACAATGATAGCTGGACATTAAATAAGGGAGAAGTATGGAACGGTGATACGCTAACACCTATAGTTGAATAAAAAACGTTTTACATTAATAAAAGGTTCTCAAGGATATCCTTGAGAACCTTTTGCTCATCAGGCGTTCATATCCCCTAAGCCGGGACTATGTTCATTCGGCATGTCCGGAAGAACCGGAACAGGAAATCCAGCCGGAGGTTCAGTTACTTGCAGCTCGCCGCCATTTCTGCTTGGAGATTTCCCTTGAAAGATCTCTGCAATTCTTGTTTCATCTAATCTAAAGTTAAACTGTACATTATGGTAGCCTAATTCAACATACTTTCTGCACTCTGGATATTTATTAATGTCGTAATTCGGTACTGGAAAAAGCTTAGCCCAGTCAACACCCAAAGTCTCAAGCGCTTTAGCGAAAGCATTTTGATGAGCATTGTCACGAACAATAAGAAAAGCGAGTGTTTCCCGGAACGTCTGATTAGAGCTCATTTCATAAATTCTTGTTTTTTGGAGAACGCCAGTAGACTCAAGCAACAAGTTATCCAACAGGTCAGTGATTAAGTTTCCGTGATTATAAACCCAGGATGCGTTCCAAGGATTGCCGCCCGCATCAACCGGGAGTGAACTCTGTGCGCCAATAATGTAATGATGAGGGTTAGCATGTTTAACTGCTTCATCAAGGGGGGCGTGGTCTATACCCTGGCTGCCGACTCCAGCACCGCCTGATTCATCCAATAAAGCATTGATTGTATTTTGCACAAGCTCTACATGGGCAATTTCTTCTAAGAAGATACCGCGCAGCAAATCACGATATTGTTTCTGCTTTCCTCTGAAATTGGAGCTTTGAAAGAAATATTGCATCATTGTACGCATTTCTCCGTAATGTCCGCCTAATATTTCCTGCAGTACTTTAGCTGCGGCCGGATCTGGCTTATCGGGTTTAATGATATTGATTAGTTCTTCTTTGTAGTAAAACATAACACGCCTCTTTTCTTATTTATTTTGTTTTTTATATCATCTGTACAATCAGATAAACTATACGGACTCACCAACAGCTGAAAAGAAAATGAGAAAAATGAAACAAAAACATAGAAAAGTGTTGACCGATAAAAAAACACATGGTATATTATTAAACGTCGCTGATGAACAGCACAGAACAAAATGAAAAACAAAAAGTTTTTCGAAGGTGTTTACAAACACTTCAGAATGTGTATAATAGATAAAGTCGAATCAAAAAGATTTGAAAAAAACATTCGAAAAAACATCTTGACTTTAACATCAATTAATAGTATGATAGTTAAGTCGCTCGATAAGCGCCCGTAGCTCAATTGGATAGAGCGTTTGACTACGGATCAAAAGGTTAGGGGTTCGACTCCTCTCGGGCGCGCCAATATAATATACATGCGGGTGTAGTTTAGTGGTAAAACCTCAGCCTTCCAAGCTGATGTCGTGAGTTCGATTCTCATCACCCGCTCCATTATTTCTTGAATGATCTTTGAAAACTAAACAAGACAAAACGTACCTGTTAATTCAAGTTTTATTATAAATCGCACAGCGATGTGCGTAGTCAGTCAAACTGAGGTCTGCACGATGCA